>NZ_JBEPEL010000047.1:0-56389 GCF_040300825.1 Streptomyces sp. NPDC000229 | reverse complement strand
CCGCACCGCGAGTCACAGCCCGGGGAAATCCGGCCCGCAGTCGGCGTACGACCGGGGTGTGGCCGTGCAGGGTCGCCCCCGCAGAGGTTGGCGGCGTCGGGTGGGCTCCGAACCGTCGAGACCCAAGGCCGCCGGCCTCGAGGAGGTGAGCCCGGAGGGGCCACACCCCCACCCACCGGCAGAAACCGCTGGGCCGGGGCGCAGCACCCGCCCGGAGGGGCCGCACCCCACCCGCCACCGGGGGTCGGTCAGCGGGTGGCCAGGAGGTGTTCGAGGGCCAGCTGGTCGAGGCGTTCGAAGGACATGGAGCGGGCGGCTGCGGCGGTCACGTCGAAGGTTTCGTAGGCGGAGGGGTCGGCCAGCAGGGAGGTGAGGCCGTCTTCGGCGGTGGGGCGGGCGAGGGCGGGGAGGCGGGAGGCCGTGAGGGCGGCCTGGACCTCCGGGTCGGCGCGGAAGGCGGCGGCGCGCTCCTTGAGGATCAGGTAGTTGCGCATGCAGTTCTTCGCGGACTCCCAGACGCCGTCGACGCCGTCGGTACGCACCGGCTTGAAGTCGAAGTGGCGGGGGCCGTCGTAGCCCGCGCTCTCCAGCAGGTCGACCAGCCAGAAGGCCTGGCGGAGGTCGCCCGCGCCGAAGCGGAGGTCCTGGTCGTACTTGATGCCGGACTGGCCGTTGAGGTCGATGTGGAAGAGCTTGCCCGCCCACAGGGCCTGGGCGATGCCGTGCGGGAAGTTGAGGCCCGCCATCTGCTCGTGGCCGACCTCCGGGTTGACGCCGAAGAGTTCCGGGCGTTCCAGGCGCTCGATGAAGGCGAGGGCGTGGCCGACGGTGGGCAGGAGGATGTCGCCGCGGGGCTCGTTGGGCTTGGGCTCGATGGCGAAGCGGAGGTCGTAGCCCTGGCTCGTGACGTACTCGCCCAGGAGGTCGAAGGCTTCCTTCATGCGGTCCAGGGCCGCCCGGACGTCCTTCGCCGCGCCCGACTCGGCGCCCTCGCGGCCGCCCCAGGCCACGTACACCTGCGCGCCCAGCTCCACCGCCAGGTCGATGTTGCGGATCGTCTTGCGCAGGGCGTAGCGGCGGACGTCACGGTCGTTGGCGGTGAAGGCTCCGTCCTTGAAGACGGGGTGCGTGAAGAGGTTGGTGGTGGCCATCGGCACTTTCATGCCGGTGCGGTCCAGGGCGTCGCGGAACCGTTTGACCGCCGCCTCGCGCTCGGCGTCGGAGGACCCGGAGGGGATCAGGTCGTCGTCGTGGAAGGTCACGCCGTACGCGCCGAGACCGGCCAGGCGCTCGACCGATTCGACGGGGTCGAGGGCGGGGCGGGTCGCCGTGCCGAAGGGGTCGACACCCTGCCAGCCCACGGTCCACAGCCCGAACGTGAACCTGTCCTCGGTGGTGGGAATGAAGCGTTCCGACATGTTCCGGCCTCCGGGTCTATTTGTTTTCTCACATTACTAATACGCTACGGATGCCCATCGGCCAAGAGACTCGGAAGAGGTGCGAGGATGCCGTCGCCCCCGGCCGTCATCGGCGTGGACAGCTCCACCCAGTCCGCCAAGGCGGCCGTCGTGGACGCCGCCTCCGGGCGGATTCTCGGCATGGGCCGGGCCGCCCACACGGTGTGCGGCGAGGCCGGGGCGCGCGAGAGCGACCCGGAGCAGTGGTGGCGGGCGCTCACCGAAGCGGTCGCCGGGGCCCTGGAGGGGCTCGACGCCCGCGCGGTCACCGGCATCGCCGTCGCCGGCCAGCAGCACGGCCTGGTCGTCCTGGACGCCTCCGGCCACCCGCGCCGCCCCGCCCTGCTGTGGAACGACACCCGCTCCGCACCCCAGGCCGCCGCCCTCACCGAGAAGCTCGGCGCCGACGGCTGGCTCGCCCGGACCGGCTCCGTACCGGTGGCGTCGATGACGGCCGCCAAGTGGCAGTGGCTGCGCGAGCACGAGCCCCGTACCGCCGAGGCGGCCGCCGCCGTGCGCCTCCCCCACGACTTCCTCACCGAGCGGCTCGGCGGGACGGCCGCGACCGACCCCGGCGACGCGTCGGGCACCTGCTGGTACAACACCGCGACCGGGGCGTACGACCCCGGCCTGCTCGACCTGCTCGGGCTGGACCCCGCCCTCCTCCCGGCCGTCGCCCCGACCGGCGCCACCCGGGTCGGCTCGCTGACCGCCACGGCGGCCGAACGGCTGGGCCTGCCGGAAGGCATCGCCGTCGCCGCGGGCACCGGGGACAACATGGCCGCCGCCGTGGGCCTCGGGCTGGGCGGCCGGGGCCTGCTCGACCACCCGGTGGTCTCCCTCGGCACGTCCGGCACCGTCTTCGCGGCCACCCGCACCCGGCCCGCCACGGCCGCCCTCGCGGGCTTCGCCGCCACCGACGGCACCCACCTCCCCCTCGGCTGCACGCTCAACTGCACGCTCGCCGTCGACAAGGTGGCCGCGCTGCTGGGCCTCGACCGCGAGGACGCCGTCCCCGGGGGTGAGGCCGTCCTCCTGCCGTACCTCGACGGAGAACGCACCCCCGACCTTCCGGGCGCGTCCGGGCTGCTGACCGGACTCCGCCACGCCACCACCCGGCAGCAGCTCCTGGGCGCCGCGTACGAAGGCGCCGTGTTCACGGTCCTGCGGGCCCTCGACGAGCTGCCCCGCACGGGCGAGGACGTGGCGCTGCGGCTGATCGGCGGCGGAGCCCGGGGGCGTACGTGGGTGGAGACCGTGCGCCGCCTCTCCGGGCGGCCCGTCGTCCTGCCCCGTACCGCCGAACTCGTCGCCGTCGGTGCCGCCGCCCTGGCCGCGGGCGCGGTGACCGGGGAGGACCCGGTGGCCGTCGCGACCGCCTGGGGCGGCGGCGAGGGTCGGACGCTGCCTCCCGTCGAACGCGACCGTGCCGCCTGGGACCGGATCGCCGCCGCACTGCCCGCCCTCGGCTCCCTGGGGTCCCGATGAAGTTCACCGACGGCTTCTGGCTCATGCGTGACGGCGTGCACGTCTCGTACGCCACCGAAGTGCGCGATCTCCATGTCGGCGGCGACCGTTTCACCGCCTACGCGGCGGTCAGGCGTGTGGAGCACCGCGGCCACACCCTCAACGCGCCCCTCATCACGGTGGAGTGCTTCTCCCCCGCCGAGGGCGTCATCGGGGTCCGCGCCACCCACCACGCGGGGAAGGCTCGCCACGGCCCCGACTTCGCGCTCTCCGGCGGGAGCCCCGTGGCGAAGACCCGGCGCGACGGTTCGGTGACCGAGCTGACGAGTGGGCCGCTCACCGTGCGCCTGGACCGCGACGGGCCATGGGGGCTCACCTTCCTGGACGCCGAGGGGCGGCGGCTGACCGCCGTCGAGGCCAAGGGGACGGCGTTCGCCACGACGGCCGGCGGCGCGCACCACATGGTGGCGCAGCTCGCGCTGGGCGTCGGCGAGTACGTCTACGGGCTCGGCGAGCGGTTCACGCCGTTCGTGAAGAACGGGCAGAGCGTGGACATCTGGCAGGCGGACGGCGGGACCAGCAGTGAGCAGGCGTACAAGAACGTCCCGTTCCACCTCTCCTCGCGCGGTTACGGCGTCTTCGTCAACCACCCGGGCAGGGTGTCGTACGAGCTCGGCTCGGAGTCGGTCGGGCAGGTGCAGTTCAGCGTCGAGGACCAGTCTCTGGAGTACTACGTCGTCGCCGGGCCGACCCCCAAGGAGGTCCTCGCCCGCTACACGGCGCTGACCGGGCGGCCGGCGCTGCCGCCGGCGTGGTCGTTCGGGCTGTGGCTGACGACGTCGTTCTGCACGCCGTACGACGAGCGGACGGTGACCTCGTTCGTGGACGGCATGGCCGAGCGGAACGTCCCGCTGTCGGTGTTCCACTTCGACTGCTTCTGGATGCGCGAGTACCAGTGGTCGGATTTCCGCTGGGATCCGGATACTTTTCCGGATCCGGAGGGGATGCTGGCCCGGCTCAAGGAGCGGGGTCTCAGGATCAGCCTGTGGATCAATCCGTACATCGCCCAGAAGTCGGCGCTGTTCGAGGAAGGGGCTCTCCATGACTACCTGGTGCGCAGACCCGACGGTGACATCTGGCAGTGGGACCTGTGGCAGGCGGGGATGGCGCTGGTCGACTTCACGAACCCCGATGCCCGTGCCTGGTACCGGTCGAAGCTGAAGGCGCTGCTCGACCAGGGCGTGGACTGCTTCAAGACGGACTTCGGCGAGCGTGTCCCGACCGATGTGGTGTGGCACGACGGCTCCGACCCGGAGCGGATGCACAACTACTACACGCACCTGTACAACGAGTGCGTCTTCGAACTGCTGGAGGAGGAGCGGGGCGCCGGGGAGGCGGTGCTGTTCGCGCGGTCGGCGAAGGCGGGCGGCCAGCGGTTCCCGGTGCACTGGGGCGGGGACTGTTTCGCCTCGTTCGAGGCCATGGCGGAGTCGCTGCGGGGCGGGCTGTCGCTGTCCCTGTCCGGGTTCGGCTTCTGGAGCCACGACATCGGGGGGTTCGAGGGCACGCCCGAACCGGAGGTGTTCAAGCGGTGGCTGGCCTTCGGGCTGCTGTCGTCGCACAGCCGGCTGCACGGCAACATGTCGTACCGCGTGCCGTGGGAGTTCGGCGACGAGGCGGTGGAGGTGGCCCGCCGGTTCACCGAGCTGAAGCACCGCCTGATGCCCTACCTGTACGGGGCGGCCGTCGAGGCGCACCGCGAGGGGACGCCGCTGATGCGGCCCATGGTGCTGGCGTTTCCCGACGACCCGGCCTGCCGGACGCTGGACCGTCAGTACATGCTCGGCCCCGATCTGCTGGTCGCGCCGGTCTTCTCGGTGGACGGCGAGGTCGAGTTCTACGTGCCCGAGGGGGTGTGGACGCACCTGCTGACCGGCGGGACGGTGACCGGGCCGGGCTGGCGGCGCGAACACCACGGGTTCGACAGCCTGCCGCTGTACGTGCGGCCGGGCGCCGTGCTGCCGCTGGGCGCCGACGACCAGCGCCCTGACGGCGACTGGCTGGAGGGACTGACGCTGCTGGTCACCCCTGGGCGCGGGCACCGGCCTGTGACGGTGCCGGACCACGGCGGCGCCCCGGCCGCCACGTACACGGTCGTACGCGAGGGGCGGGCGCTGCGGGTGACGGCGAGCGGGACGGACCGGCCCTTCCGGGTGCGGGTGGTCGGCGCCGGGTCCGCCCGGGGCGCGGGCGAGGTGACCGTACCGCTTACCGTGGGTGAGTGAGACGCAGGACCAAGGCCCCGGCGGCCCCGCTTCCGCAGCGTGCCGGCATCGACCCGGTACGGCTGCGGCTGCCCGCCGACCCGGACGGGGCGTGGGGATCCGTCCGGGACCATCTGCTGGGGCGGTACGCGGCGGCCATCGGCGCCGAGCGGGTGGACGCGATGCTGGCGGAGGGGCGGTTCGTCGGAGCGGACGGGCGACCGGTCGGTGCGGAGGAGCCGTACACACCAGGGCGGTACGTGTGGTTCCACCGGGACTTCCCGGACGAGGAGCGGGTGCCGTTCGAGGTGGGGATCGTCCACCGGGACGAGCGGATCGTGGTCGCCGACAAGCCGCACTTCCTGGCGACGACGCCGCGCGGGCGGCACGTCACGGAGACGGCGCTGGCGCGGCTGCGGCGTGACCTGGACCTTCCCGAGCTCCAGCCGGCGCACCGGCTGGACCGGCTGACGGCGGGGCTCGCGCTGTTCGTCGTACGGCCGGAGGACCGGGGCGCGTACCAGACGCTGTTCCGGGACCGGCGGGTGCGCAAGGAGTACGAGGCGGTGGCCGCGTACGCCCCCGAGCTGGCCCTGCCCGTGACCGTGCGCAGCCGGATCGTGAAGGAGCGGGGGGTGCTCGCGGCGCGTGAGGAGCCCGGTGAGCCGAACAGCGAGAGCCTCATCGAGCTGCTGGAGCACCGGGGCGGGCTCGGCCGGTACCGGCTGGTGCCGGCGACCGGCCAGACCCACCAGCTGCGGGTCCACATGGCCCGGCTGGGCGTGCCGATCCTGCACGACCCGCTGTATCCGGTCGTACGGGAGGACGGGCCGGAGGACCACTCGCGTCCGCTGCAACTGCTGGCGCGGACGCTGGAGTTCACCGACCCGGTCACGGGCGCCCCGATGCGGTTCACCAGTCGGCTGGCGCTCAGTGGCCTCGGGTGATCCACTCCTGGAGGTGCGGGGCCTCGGCTCCGATCGTGGTGGTGTCGCCGTGTCCCGTACGGACGACCGTGTCCGGTGGAAGGGTGAGGAGCCGGTCGCGGATCGAGTCGATGATCGTCGGGAAGTGGGAGAAGGACCGGCCGGTGGCGCCCGGGCCGCCGGCGAAGAGGGTGTCGCCGGTGAAGACGGTGCCCAGGTCGGGCGCGTACAGGCAGACCGCGCCGGGCGCGTGGCCGGGGGTGTGCAGGACGGTGAGGTCGGCGCCCGCGATGGTGAGGGTCTGGCCGTCGGCGAGTTCCCCGTCGGGGTAGCCGTCGGGGTGCGTCTGCTTCCACAGCGGCAGGTCGGCGGGGTGGAGGAGGATGCGGGCGCCGGTGGCGGCGGCGAGCGCCGGGGCCGCGTCGATGTGGTCGTTGTGGGCGTGGGTGCAGACGATGGCCCGCAGCGTGCGGCCGTCGAGGGCGGCGAGGATGGCGTCGGCGTCGTGCGCGGCGTCGATGACGATCGCCTCGGCGCCGTCCCCCACGATCCACACGTTGTTGTCGACGTCCCAGGTACCGCCGTCCAGGGTGAAGGTGCCGGAGGTGACGAGGTGCTGGATACGCGCGGTCATCAGAAGACCACCACCGAGCGGAGGACGTCGCCCTCGTGCATCCGCGCGAACGCCTTCTCGACGTCGCCGAGACCGATCGTCTCGGTGACGAAGGCGGCCAGGTCGATGCGGCCCTGCTGGTGCAGGTCGACGAGCATCGGGAAGTCGCGGGAGGGCAGGCAGTCGCCGTACCAGGACGACTTGAGCGCTCCGCCGCGCCCGAAGACGTCGAGCAGCGGCAGCTCCAGCTTCATCTCGGGGGTCGGTACGCCGACGAGGACGACCGTGCCGGCGAGGTCGCGGGCGTAGAACGCCTGCCGGTACGTCTCGGGCCGGCCGACCGCCTCGATGACGACGTCGGCGCCGAACCCGTCGGTGAGGTCCCGGATCGCCTCGACGGGATCGGCGGTGCGGGAGTTGACGGTGTGGGTGGCGCCCATCGACCGGGCGGTGGCGAGCTTCCGGTCGTCGATGTCGACGGCGATGATCCGCGCGGCGCCCGCCAGACGGGAGCCCACGATCGCCGCGTCGCCGACGCCTCCGCAGCCGATGACGGCGACGGAGTCGCCCCGGCCGACCTGGCCGGTATTGATCGCCGCGCCGATGCCGGCCATCACGCCGCAGCCCAGCAGACCGGCGACTGCCGGGGCCACGGACGGGTCGACCTTGGTGCACTGACCGGCGGCGACCAGCGTCTTCTCGGCGAACGCCCCGATGCCGAGCGCCGGCGACAGCTCCGTGCCGTCCGTCAGGGTCATCTTCTGCGTGGCGTTGTGGGTGTCGAAGCAGTACCAGGGCCTGCCGCGCCGGCAGGCCCGGCACTTCCCGCAGACGGCCCGCCAGTTCAGGATCACGAAGTCGCCGGGCGCCACGTCGGTGACACCGTCGCCGACCGACTCGACCACGCCGGCGGCCTCGTGGCCGAGGAGGAAGGGGAAGTCGTCGTTGATGCCGCCCTGCTTGTAGTGCAGGTCGGTGTGGCACACCCCGCACGCCTGGACCTTCACGACGGCTTCGCCGGGGCCGGGATCCGGGACGATGATCGTCTCCACCCGCACGGGTTGGTTCTTCCCCGGGGCAACGACCCCTGTGACCTGCTGCGCCATCGCGGCTCTTCCCTTCGTCGCGCGGATGTCCGGCACCACTATTCCGGTCGCGGGTGCCCTCCGGGGTGGATATTCGGCCGCATACGCGAAGCCCCCGCCGGACGGGTGTCCGGCGGGGGCTTCGTGCGTACCCGGTGGGTCAGTCCTGCGACTGCGAGGCCGCCAGCACGCCCACCCGCTTGCGGACGGCGAACCAGCCGCCGACGAGCAGGAGCGCGATGACCGGGACGAGGTTGACGGTCGTCCGGCCGATGCCGCCGCCGTACCACATCAGGAACAGGACGGTGGCGAGGAAGACCAGCGTCACGATCTGGGTGTACGGGGCCCAGGGCAGCTTGTAGGAGGGGCGGGTGACCCGGCCGTCCTTGGAGCGGAACCAGAACAGCAGCGAGCAGAGCATGATCATGCCCCAGGTGCCGAGGATGCCGATGGAGGCGAGGTTCAGCACGATCTCGAAGGCCTCGCCGGGCATGACGTAGTTCAGGCCGACACCGAGGACGCCGAAGGCGGCGGTGAGCAGGATGCCGCCGTAGGGCACCTGGCCCTTGTTCATGCGGGCGGTGAACTTGGGCGCGGAGCCTGCCATGGCCATGGAGCGCAGGATGCGGCCGGTGGAGTACAGGCCGGAGTTCAGGCTGGACAGGGCGGCGGTGAGGACGACCAGGTTCATGATGCCGGCCGTGCCCGGGATGCCGAGCTTGTCGAAGACGGTGACGAAGGGGCTCTGGTCGCCGGAGAAGGAGGTGTACGGCAGCAGCAGCGCCAGCAGGACGACCGAGCCGACGTAGAACAGGCCCACGCGCCACATGATCGAGTTGATCGCCTTCGGCATGATCTTCTCGGGGTTCTTGGTCTCACCGGCGGCGACGCCGACCAGCTCGACGGAGGCGTAGGCGAAGACGACGCCCTGGACGACCATCAGCATCGGCAGCATGCCCATCGGGAAGATGCCGCCGTTGTCGGTGATGGTGGCCAGGCCCGGGGTGTGACCGCCGACCTCGTGCTGGGTGGCCACCAGGAAGATGCCGACGCACATGAAGATCACCAGCGCGGCGACCTTGATGATCGCGAACCAGAACTCCATCTCGCCGAAGTACTTCACCGAGATCAGGTTCGCGGTGAGGACGACGGCGAGGGCGATCAGGGCGAGGATCCACTGCGGGACGTCGCTGAACATGGCCCAGAAGTGGGCGTAGGTCGCGGCCGCGGTGATGTCGGCGACGGCGGTGGTCGACCAGTTCAGGAAGTACAGCCAGCCGGCCGTGTAGGCGCCCTTCTCGCCCATGAACTCACGGGCGTAGGAGACGAAGGCGCCGGAGGACGGGCGGTAGAGCACCAGCTCACCGAGGGCCCGGACGACGAAGAAGGCGAAGACGCCGCAGACGGCGTACGCGATCGCGAGGGAGGGGCCCGCGCCCGCCAGGCGGCCACCGGCGCCGAGGAAGAGGCCGGTGCCGATCGCGCCACCGATGGCGATCATGTTGACGTGGCGGGACTTGAGGTCCTTGCTGTAACCGGCGTCACCGGCGTCGATGTGGGGGGCGCCCGTCGCCGCCGGGGAACCGGGGCTCAGGGTGTCGGCCGCAGGCATGGTGCGGTCACTCATCTAAGAATCGCCTTTGTGAGGGGTCGTGCGGTATCAGCCAGCCGTACGTGGGTGATGAAGGTGGTCACCGCGGCATGAAGGCCAGGGCACATAGTCACGGCTGCACCGGCGTTTTGGCTGTGGCCTATGTCACGTACGGGCTGATCTGAGGTGTTTTTGAGGTTACCGACTGGTTAATCAGCAATGAGCAGCTTAAGGGGTGCGGCTACGGCGCGAGGACATCGAGCTCCCGCAGCGCCCCCGCGGCGATCTCCCTGGTCAGCTCCTCGGCACGGACCGCGTCCCGGGCCCGGACGGCCTCGGCGACCCGGACGTGGAGCGTGACGGCGGCCGGGTCGGGATCCTCGAACATCACCTGGTGGTGGGTGCGGCCGGTGAGGACCTCGGCGACCACGTCGCCGAGGCGGGCGAACATCTCGTTGCCGGAGGCGTTCAGGACGACACGGTGGAAGGCGATGTCGTGGACGAGGTACGCCTCCAGCTGCCCACCGCGCGAGGTGGCGACCATCCCGAGGGCCTGCTCGGTGAGCTCCCGGCACTGTTCGGGGGTGGCACGGGTGGCGGCGAGGCCGGCGGCGACGGGTTCGACGGCCGAGCGCAGCACGGTCAGCGAGCGGAGCTGGCGAGGGCGGTCGGTGCCGGCCAGCCGCCAGCGGATGACGCGCGGGTCGTAGACGTTCCACTGCTCGGTGGCGCGCACGGTCACGCCGACGCGGCGTCGCGACTCCACGAGGTGCATGGATTCCAGGACGCGCACCACCTCGCGGATCACCGTGCGTGACACCTCGAACCGCTGGGCCAGCTCGTCGGTGCGCAGCACACTGCCCGGCGGGTACTCCCCGGCGGTGATGGCGAGGCCCAGGGTGTCCAGCACATGCGTATGCAGCCCCTGTGCCTGTGTCGTCATGTGCATAGCGTAACCGTCTAAAAAGTATGACTTTTATGTCACAGACTCTTGAATACGTCGTACCCGATGGGTTTCAGTGTCCGGCGACGGATGCCGCAGTGGCGTCCGGGTCGATGTCGAGGAAGACAGCGAGGCACCACCCATGCAGCAACCTCCAGTCGTCGTCGTGATGGGCGTGGCGGGCACCGGCAAGACCACCATCGGTCCGCTGGTGGCCGAACGTCTCGGCGTGCCCTACGCCGAGGGCGACGACTTCCACCCCGAGGCGAACATCGCCAAGATGTCGGCCGGCGCCCCGCTGGACGACGACGACCGGTGGCCCTGGCTCGACGCGATCGGCCGGTGGGCGCACGGGCGGTCGGACCTCGGCGGAGTGGTGAGCAGCTCGGCGCTGAAGCGGGCGTACCGCGACCGGCTGCGGGCGGCCGCTCCCGGCGTCGTCTTCCTGCATCTGACCGGCGACCGGACGCTGATCGAGGAGCGGATGGCCGCGCGCAAGGGGCACTTCATGCCCACCGCCCTGCTGGACTCGCAGTTCGCGACCCTCCAGCCGCTCGGGGACGACGAGGCCGGTGTGGCCGTCGACGTGTCCGGCACCCCCGAGGACATCACCGACCGGGCCGTCGCCGCGCTGCGCCGGCTCGCTCCCTGACCCACCCGACCCCGAGGACTCCCCCTGTGACCAGTCTCAACGTCGAGATGCTGGCAGCGGACGCCACCGAGCCGATCACCTCGGCCGGCAACGCCCAGCTGGGCATCGCCGTCCTGGCGGGCATCGCCGTCATCGTCCTGCTCATCACCAGGTTCAAGCTGCACGCCTTCCTGGCGCTGACCATAGGCTCGCTCGGGCTCGGCGCGTTCGCCGGTGCCCCGCTCGACGCGACGATCGCGTCGTTCACCAAGGGCCTGGGCTCGACCGTCTCGGGCGTCGGTGTGCTCATCGCCCTCGGGGCGATCCTCGGCAAGCTGCTCGCCGACTCGGGCGGCGCGGACCAGATCGTCGACACCATCCTCGCGAAGGCGGGCGGGCGCGCCATGCCGTGGGCGATGGTGCTGATCGCCTCGGTGATCGGGCTGCCGCTGTTCTTCGAGGTCGGCATCGTGCTGCTGATCCCCGTGGTGCTGATGGTCGCCAAGCGCGGCGGCTACTCGCTGATGCGGATCGGTGTGCCGGCGCTGGCCGGTCTGTCCGTGATGCACGGCCTGATCCCGCCGCACCCCGGCCCGCTGGTGGCGATCGACGCCGTCGGGGCCGATCTGGGGGTGACGCTGGCCCTGGGCATCCTGGTCGCCATCCCGACCGTGATCATCGCCGGTCCGCTGTTCTCCCGGTACGCGGCGCGGTGGGTGGATGTGCCGGCTCCCGAACGCATGATCCCGCAGCGGACGTCGGACGACCTTCAGCGGCGGCCGGCCTTCGGCGTCACCGTGGCGACCGTCCTGCTGCCCGTGGCGCTGATGCTGGTCAAGGCGCTGGTGGACATCGTCGTCGACGACCCGGAGAACCACGTCCAGCGGGTGACCGACGTCATCGGCTCGCCGCTGATCGCGCTGCTCGCCGCGGTGCTGGTGGGCATCTTCACGCTGGGCCGGGCGGCCGGCTTCACCAAGGAGCGGATCTCCTCGACCGTCGAGACGTCGCTCGCCCCGATCGCGGGCGTCCTGCTGATCGTCGGCGCGGGTGGCGGCTTCAAGCAGACGCTGATCGACGTGGGCGTCGGCCAGATGATCCTGGACTTCTCCGAGGACTGGGCGATCCCGGCGCTGCTGCTGGCCTGGCTGATCGCGGTGGCGATCCGGCTGGCCACCGGCTCGGCGACCGTCGCCACCATCTCGGCGGCCGGACTGGTCGCTCCGCTGGCGGCCGACATGTCGACGTCGCACGCGGCGCTGCTGGTGCTGGCGATCGGCGCGGGTTCCCTCTTCTTCAGCCATGTCAACGACGCCGGGTTCTGGCTGGTGAAGGAGTACTTCGGGATGAACGTCGGGCAGACGATCAAAACCTGGTCGGTGATGGAGACGATCATCTCGGTCGTCGGGATCGTGTTCGTGCTGTTGCTTTCCCTGGTGCTGTAGCGCACCGGTTGCCGCGACTTATTGCGTCGCAAGCGGGGCGGCAGGTTGCCAGACTGTCGCCCCATGACCGACACCGAGCAGCTCAAGCCCTGTCTGTTGGCCTTCCCCGGGCCGTTGCGCGACCGTCTGGTCGCCGCCGTCCTCTCCGGCGAGAAGGTCTCGACGACCGGCCTCCTCGCCGAGTACGAGGCGGAGAACGAGGAGTTGCCGGAGATCGGCGAACGTTCGGCGCTCATCGACTCGGACGGCCGCGAGGTGGCGGTGGTCGAGGTGACGGAGGTGCGGGTGCTCCCGCTCGGCGAGGTGGACCTGCAACACGCGCTCGACGAGGGCGAGGGGTACACGTCGGTCGCCGAATGGCGGGCGGGCCACGAGGAGTTCTGGCACGGTGCCGAGATGCGCGAGGCGCTCGGGGACCCGGACTTCACGGTCGACGACACCACCATGCTGGTCGCCGAGCGGTTCCGGGTCGTGGAGCGGCTGCGGTGACCGGCGTCGACGAGGCCGTCGCGGGCGAACTGCGGCTCCTCGACCCGGCCGTACGGATGTCGCGGACCGAGGCGGCGCGGCTGTTGCACCCGGACTTCGTGGAAGTCGGCGCGTCCGGGCGGCGGTGGAGCCGGGACGAGATGCTCGCCGCACTGCCGGGGATGGCGGGCGGCGACCCCGGCGAGGAGTGGTACGAGGTGTCCGGTATGACGGGCGTCCCCCTCGCCCCGGGCCTGGTGCACCTGACGTACGAGACGGTCGTGGAGGCCCGCCGGGTCCGGCGCAGCTCCTTGTGGCGCCGGGACCCGGACTCCGGGGGCGCCTGGCGGCTGTACTACCACCAGGGGACGCCGGTGCCGGAGGACACGCCCTGGGGTGCGGTGCGCCGTTGGGCCGAGGGCCGCAGGAGTGAGGAGGAATCATGACCGCGTACGGAGGCGACCGTGCCTCCGGCGGAGTCGTCGTTCCTCTACGGCGCACGCGCGTTCCGCCGGGAGCCCGGGGAACGGCCGCTCCCTAGGAGCCGACCGCCCTCGCCGCCGCCCTGCCCGCCGCGCGGCCGGAGAAGAGGCAGCCGCCGAGGAAGGTGCCCTCCAGGGAGCGGTAGCCGTGGACGCCTCCGCCGCCGAAGCCGGCCGCCTCGCCCGCCGCGTACACGCCGGGCAGGGGGGTGCCGTCGGCGGTCAGGACGCGGGAGGACAGGTCGGTCTCCAGGCCGCCGAGCGACTTGCGGGTGAGGATGTTCAGGCGCACGGCGACCAGCGGGCCGGCCTTGGGGTCCAGGATGCGGTGCGGAGTGACCGTACGGATCAGCTTGTCGCCGAGGTACTTGCGGGCGCCGCGGATCGCCGTCACCTGGAGGTCCTTGGTGAACGGGTTGGCGATCTCCCGGTCGCGGGCGGTGATCTCGCGGCGCAGCTCGCCCTCGTCGATCAGCGGTTCCTTGGTGAGCGCGTTCATGCCGCGCACCAGGGACGGCAGGTCCTTCTCGATGACGAAGTCGACGCCGTGGTCCATGAACGCCTTGACCGGTCCGGGGACGTCGGCGCGGGCGCGGTCCAGGACGCCGCGGACGGACTTGCCGGTGAGGTCCGGGTTCTGTTCGGAGCCGGAGAGGGTGAACTCCTTGCCGATGATGCGCTGGTTGAGGACGAACCAGGTGTAGCCGTGCCCGGACTTCATGATGTGTTCGAGGGTGCCGAGCGTGTCGAAGCCGGGGAAGAGCGGGACGGGCAGCCGACGGCCGTGCGCGTCCAGCCACAGGGAGGACGGGCCGGGCAGGATGCGGATGCCGTGCCGGGCCCAGATGGGGTTCCAGTTCTCGATGCCCTCGGTGTAGTGCCACATCCGGTCGCGGTTGATGTGGTGGGCGCCGGCCGCCTCCGCGATGCCCAGCATCAGGCCGTCGACGTGGGCGGGCACGCCGGAGAGCATCTTCTCCGGCGGGGTGCCGAGCCGCTCGGGCCACTGGGCGCGGACGAGGTCGTGGTTGCCGCCGATGCCGCCGGAGGTGACGATCACGGCCTGCGCCCGGTACTCGAAGGCCCCCGTGACCTCCCGGCCGCTGGCCGTGCCGCGCTCGGCGCCGGACGGCTCCAGGATCTCGCCGCTGACGGTGTCGACGGCGCCCGCGGTGCGGCCGAGACCGGTGACGCGGTGCCGGAACCGCAGCCGTACGAGGCCCCTGGCGACGCCCGCGCGCACCCGCCGTTCGAAGGGGGCGACCAGGCCCGGTCCGGTGCCCCAGGTGATGTGGAAGCGCGGCACCGAGTTGCCGTGGCCGGTGGCGTCGTAGCCACCGCGCTCGGCCCAGCCGACGACGGGGAAGAAGCGGACGCCCTGCCGGTGCAGCCAGGCCCGCTTCTCGCCGGCCGCGAAGTCGACGTACGCCTCGGCCCACTTGCGCGGCCAGTGGTCCTCGGGGCGGTCGAAGCCGGCGGTGCCGAGCCAGTCCTGGAGGGCGAGGGCGTGGCTGTCGCGGATGCGCATCCGGCGCTGCTCGGGCGAGTCGACGAAGAACAGGCCGCCGAAGGACCAGTGCGCCTGGCCGCCGATGGACTGCTCCGGCTCCTGGTCCAGGAGGATGACGCTGCGCCCGGCGTCGACCAGCTCGGCGGTGGCGACCAGGCCGGCGAGGCCCGCCCCGATCACGATCACATCAGCGTCGTAGGCCATGGTCCTCATCCTTGTCGGCAGGGTGTACCGATCTTCGGTACGCGGCGGTAACACGTCAACAGGCGGGCGGTGATTTCATGGCGGCATGAAGTCACCCGCCGAAGAGATCCTGGACGTCGTCGACGAGCACGACGAGGTGGTGGCGCGGCTGCCGCGCGGCGAGGTGTACGCGCGGGGCCTGCGCCACCGCTGTGTGTTCGTCCTCGCGCGGGACGCCGAGGACCGGGTGTTCGTCCACCGCCGCACGGCGACCAAGCTGGTCTTCCCGTCCCTGTACGACATGTTCGTGGGCGGTGTCGTCGGGGCGGGCGAGAGCTACGACGACGCGGCGCTGCGGGAGGCGGAGGAGGAGCTGGGTGTACGCGGGCTGCCGCGGCCCACGCCGCTGCTGAAGTTCCTGTACGAGGACGGCGGCGGGCGCGGCTCGTGGTGGTCGGCCGTGTACGAGGTGCGGTGCACGCTGCCGGTGGACCCCCAGGTGGAGGAGGTGGCGTGGCACGCGTTCCTGCCGGAGCCGGAGCTCCGGGCGCGGCTCGGCGAGTGGGATTGGGTGCCGGACGGGCTGGCGGCGTACGAAAGGCTGCGCGAGCACCACGCCGGTAAGCTGATCATGTGAGCGAATTCGTGCGGGGTCTGCGGCTGTGGTTCGCGCCGCAGCGGATCCGGGAAGAGGGCGAGACGCCCGACTACCGGTTCTCCCTCGCCAATGAGCGCACGTTTCTGGCCTGGATCCGTACCGCGCTGGCGCTCGTCGGCGGCGGGTTCGCGGTGGACCAGTTCCTGCCGGGCCTGCGCTGGGGTGTCCGGGTGGGGATGGCGCTCGCGCTGCTCGCCGCGGGGGCGCTGTGCGCGCTGCGGGCGGTGAACCACTGGGTGCGCTGCGAGCGGGCCATGCGGCGTGACGAGGACCTGCCCGTCAGCCGCTTCCCGACTGTGCTGAGCCTGGCCGTGGGGCTGGTCGCCGGCGCGATGGTGGTGGTGGTCCTGTTCGGCTGGAGCCGCTGATGGCGGGTGGTCCGCCGGACGTCCGCGACCCGGGGCTCCAGCCGGAGCGGACGCGGCTGGCGTGGCGGCGTACGACGCTGTCGGCCACCGTCGCCGCGGTGCTCGCCGCCAAGCAGGCCGTGCACGACGAGGTCACGGCGGCGGGGCTGGTGGGCACGGGGCTGTCGCTGCTGGTGTGGCTGGGGTTTCTGGGGGTTGCGCACCGACGGATGCGGACGCTCAGCGCGGCGCGGCCGGGGGCGATGACGCCGCGCGGGGCGGTGACGGCGGCGGCGTGCACGGTGGCGCTGGCCGCGTTCGCCGTGGCGGTGGTGGTGTGACCGCCTGGGGCGTGCCTGATCGCGGGGCCGGGGGCGACCGCCTGCTCGGCCGGCGTCTCTTCCTCGGCCGGGCGGTGGGCGCCCTGGCCGGGGCCACCGCCCTGGGCACCGTCGGACACGGCATGTCCGTGGCGCTCGGCGACCCCATGGTCAAGCGCGTACCGGTCACCCTGTCGAAGGTGGACACGCGGCCGGCCGGTCTGCGCATCGCCGTGGTCAGCGACATCCACCCGGGCCCCCTGCTCGGGCGTTCCCCCACCGAGCGCATCGTCCGCATGGTCAATGAGCTCCAGGCCGGCCTGGTGACGATCGTCGGCGACCTGGCCGACGGCACCGCCGCCCAACTCGGCCCCGCCGCCCGTCCCCTGCGGGGGTCTGGAGTCGCGGTACGGCGGTTTCTTCGTCACCGGGAACCACGAGTAACTGCGCGCCCCCGTCCGGTGACGCCCCACCGGCGTCAGTGGCCGGAGTCCACGGTGACGACGACCTTGCCGTGCAGGCCGCCCTCCCTGTGGGCGCGCTGGGCGGCGGCGGCCTGCTCCAGGGGGAACGTCCTGGCGACCCGTACCGTCAGGGCGCCCTGCTCCACCAGCTCGGCGAGCGCCGTCAGGTCCGCCGGGTCGGGGCGTACCCAGTAGTAGTGGCCGCCCAGACCGGTCACCTCGCCGTCCGCGACGGACGCGAGGCGGCCCTCTGGGGCGAGCAGGTGGGCCGAGTCCTTCAGGACCTGGCCGCCGACCGTGTCGAGCGCGGCGTCGACGCCGTGCGGGGCGAGGTCCTTGACGCGGCGGGGGAAGCCGTCGCCGTACGCCACCGGCTCGGCCCCGAGCTCGCGCACCCGGTCCTGGCCGTCGTCGCGGGCCGCTCCGATGACGCGGGCGCCGAGGTGCCGGGCGATCTGGACGGCCATCGAGCCCACGGCGCCCGTCGCGGCGTTCACCAGGACGGTGTCGCCCGGCCGGACGCGCAGCGCCCGGTGCAGCACCTGGTAGGCGGTGAGCCCGGCCAGCGGCAGGGCCGCCGACTCCTCGAAGCCCAGGTTGCGCGGCTTGCGCGCGAGGGTGCGGACGGGCGCGGCGACGTACTCGGCGAAGGTGCCGTGGCACAGGACGTCCTCGCGTACGTACCCCATCACCTCGTCCCCGACGGCGAACTCGGGAACGGACACCCCGGGCTGGACGACGACGCCGGAGACGTCCCAGCCGGGGATCACCGGGAAGACGGCGTCGAAGGAGGTGTCGAGGTACCCGGCCTGGGCCTTCCAGTCGACCGGGTTGACGGCCGCCGCGCGTACGCTGACCAGCACCTTGTCCGGGCCCACCTTGGGGTCGGGGCGGTCGCCGAACTCGAGGACCTCCGGGCCGCCGTACCGGCTGTAGCTGATCGCCTTCATGGTCCGACCCTCCGGCCCGCTCCGCCCACCCGCAAGCCGAAACGGATCAGGCCCGACAAAAAGGACTAGCCTGGAGGTGTTGTCGACACACGCCGGAGGTCCCGCGATGACCGCCCTCCATCAGGAACACTCCTCGCACGCCCACATCCACGGACCGGCCTGCGGACACCAGGCCATGGTCCACAACGACCACCTCGACTACGTCCACGACGGGCACCTGCACCGGGAGCACTCCGGGCACTGGGACGAGTGCGAGCCGGGCGAGCACATCGCCCACAGCGGTCACACCCACGAGCACGGCGAGAACTGCGGGCACCCGGCCGTCGCGCACGGCGACCATCTCGACTATGTGCACGAAGGGCACCGGCACGCCGCGCACGACGGCCACTGGGACGACCACTGAACGTCTTCACTGGACGTCTTCACCAGCGCGGGACGGCCGGGACGACCCACTCCGGGTCCGCGCGCCGCATCGCCGCCGCGTCGTCGCGCTCGCGCATCGTGCCGTCGTCGTCGAGCCAGCGCCGGTGCAGGGCGGCGAGCCGCTCGCGGTCGAGTTCGACGCCGAGGCCGGGCGCGTCGGAGACGGCGAGCCGGCCGCCCTCGAAGACATGGCGGGCGGTGATGACGTCCTCGGTCTGCCACGGGTAGTGGCTGTCGCAGGCGTGGTCCAGGTTGGGGACGGTCGCCGCGACGTGGGTCATGGCGGCGAGGCTGATCCCGAGGTGGGTGTTGGAATGCATGGACAGGCCGACGCCGTACGTCCGGCAGATCGCCGCCAGTTCCCGCGTCCGGTGGAGGCCGCCCCAGTAGTGGTGGTCGCAGAGCACCACCTGGACGGCGTCGCGGGCGAAGGCCCCGGCGATCTCGGGGAAGGTCGTCACGCACATGTTGGTCGCGAGGGGTACGTCGGTGCCGGCGGCCACCTCGGCCATGCGGTCGGTGCCGCTCGCCGGGTCCTCCAGGTATTCGAGGACGCCGCCGAGCCGCCGCGCCACGTACAGGGAAGTCCCCACGGACCAGGCGCCGTTGGGGTCCAGGCGCAAGGGCCGGCCGGGGAAGGCCTCGGCCAGCGCGCGGACGGCGGCGATCTCCTGGTCCGGCGGGAAGACACCCCCCTTGAGCTTGAAGGAGCGGAAGCCGTGGTCGGCGACGAGGCGCCGGGCCTGGGCGACGATGCCGGCCGGGTCGAGGGCGGCGCCCCAGTCGTCCTTCGCGCCGCCCGCCGGGTGCTCGGCCCAGCGGTAGAAGAGGTACGCGCTGTAGTCGACGGCGTCGCGGACCTTGCCGCCGAGGAGGGCGTGCACCGGCAGGCCGAGGGTCTTGCCGAGCGCGTCCAGGCAGGCGACCTCGAACCCGGAGACCACGGAGAGTCGCAGCTTGCCGGCGGTACGGACGCCCCGCAGCCCGCCGGCGTCGACGCCCGCCTCCGGAGCCGGTGAGCCGCCGCACACCCGCTCGGCGAGGTGGTGCAGTCCGTTCACATGGGTGACCGAGTGGCCGGGGAGCGCCTCGGCGAGGGGGCGGGCGAGGTCCAGGTACGTGCCGTCGCCGTAGGTTTCGCCGACGCCGGTGACGCCGCTCCGGGTGGTGACCTCCACGATGAGGCGGGGGGTGTAGGGCTGGTGAACGCCCTGGATGTTGAGGAGGGGCGGGTCGGCGATGAGGATCGGGGTGAGCCGGACGTCGTCGATCAGCAGCGCGGTATCCATAGGTGAACCCTATTCAGCCGCGTAACCCCGGAGCCAGACTCGCGCAGCCGGTTTCCGGTCCGGCACTGGACGACATACCGACTGGTCGGTCATGCTGCGTACCACCACTGTCCTTCCTTGTCTTTCCCGTCGCCGGAGGTGCGAACGATGAGCTCAGCTCCCCCACCAGGTCTCGATCCCGAGCGGTTGCGCGGCTTCCTGGACCGCGAGCGGCCCGGCCTGGTGAGCGGACCGCTCAGCGCCCGCCTCGTCGAGGGCGGCCGGTCGAACCTCACGTACGTCGTCACCGACGGCACCGGCCAGTGGGTCGTGCGCCGCCCGCCGCTCGGCCACGTCCTGGCCACCGCCCATGACATGAGGCGCGAGCACCGGGTGATCAGTGCCCTGCACCCGACGGCCGTCCCGGTCCCCGAGCCGCTGGTGCTGTGCGAGGACGAGGAGGTGCTCGGAGCACCGTTCTACGTGATGGAGTTCGTGGCCGGCACGCCGTACCGCACCGCCGAGCAGCTCGCCCCGCTCGGACCCGGGCGCACCCGCGCCGCGGTGCTGGGCCTGGTCGACACACTGGTCGACCTGCACGCCGTGGACCCCGGTGCGGTGGGGCTCGGCGACTTCGGGCGGCCGGACGGCTTCCTGGACCGGCAGTTGCGGCGCTGGGGCAAGCAGCTGGACGCCTCGCGCAGCCGCGACCTGGCGGGGATCGACGAGCTGCACGCCGCCCTCGGCCGCGAACTGCCCAACTCCCCCGCCCCGGCCGTCGTCCACGGCGACTACCGCCTGGACAACGCCCTGCTGGGCGAGGACGACAAGGTCAACGCCGTACTGGACTGGGAAATGTCCACGCTGGGCGACCCGCTCACCGACCTGGGCCTGCTGGCCATGTACAGCGTCCGGCTGGAGCTGCCACACTCCCCCGTCTCCACCACCGCGGCGGCGCCCGGCCACCCGTCGCCCGCCGAGCTGATCGAGCGGTACGCCGCCCGTTCCGGCCGCGACACCTCCGCCATCTCCTGGTACACGGCGTTCGCCTGGTTCAAGCTCGCCGTGATCCTGGAGGGCATCCACTACCGCTACACCCTCGGGCAGACCGTCGGCGCCGGCTTCGACCGGATCGGCGACCTCGTTCCCGTCTTCATCGAGCACGGCCTCACCACCCTCCAGGAAGGCTGACCGACACCCATGGACTTCGCATACGACGCGCGCACCGAGGAACTGCGGGCGCAACTCCTCGCCTTCATGGACGAGTTCGTGTACCCGGCCGAAACGGTCGCCGAGGAGCAGCGGGCGAAGCTCGCCTCCCCGTGGGACACCCCGGCCGTGGTGGAGGAGCTGAAGGCCGAGGCGCGCCGGCAGGGCCTGTGGAACCTCTTCCTCCCCGACCAGGACCACGGGGCGGGTCTGACGAACCTCCAGTACGCGCCGCTCGCCGAAATCACCGGCCGCTCCCCGCATTTGGCGCCCACCGCGCTGAACTGCGCCGCACCGGACACCGGCAACATGGAGGTGCTGGCCCAGTTCGGCGACGAGCGGCAGAAGGAGCGGTGGCTGCGGCCGCTGCTCGCCGGGGAGATCCGCTCCGCGTTCGCGATGACCGAGCCGGAGGTCGCCTCGTCCGACGCGACGAACATCGAGACGCGGATCGCGCGGGACGGCGATGACTACGTCATCAACGGCCGCAAGTGGTACATCTCCGGCGCGATGAACCCGAACTGCGCGATCTTCATCGTGATGGGCAAGACCGACCCCGACGGCGAGGACATCCGCCGCCAGCAGTCGATGATCCTGGTCCCCCGCGACACCCCGGGTCTGCACGTGCGACGCGCGATGCAGGTGTACGGGTACGAGGACCACTCCCACGGCGGTCACGCCGAGGTGGTCTTCGAGGACGTCCGGGTCCCGGCGGCGAACCTGATCGGCGAGGAGGGCGGCGGGTTCGCCATCGCCCAGGCCCGCCTCGGCCCCGGCCGGATCCACCACTGCATGCGGTTGATCGGCATGGCCGAGCGGGCGATCGAGCTGATGTGCCGCCGGGCCGTGTCCCGTACGGCCTTCGGCAAGCCGCTGGCCGCCCAGGGGCAGGTGCAGGGGTGGATCGCGGACGCCCGGGTGACCGTGGAGCAGTTGCGGCTGCTGGTGCTGAAGACCGCCTGGCTGATGGACACCGTCGGCAACCGGGGCGCGCACACCGAGATCCAGGCCATCAAGATCGCGACGCCGCGCGCGGTGGTGGACATCATCGACAAGGCGGTCCAGGTCCATGGTGCGGGCGGCGTCAGCCAGGACTTCCCGCTCGCCGAACTGTGGGCCGCGGCGCGGACGCTGAAGCTGGCGGACGGCCCGGACGAGGTGCACCAGCGGTCGCTGGCGCGGCGGGAGCTGAAGAAGTACCTCTGAGTTCCGCGCGGTGGTGAGAAGCCCGGGGCCTTCACCGCCCCGGGCTTGTACCACAAGCGGGCAGCCTGCCCGGCGAGAACGGCACTAAGACGGCGCGATCCCGTGTCCACGGCCTAGTTTCGGCCAAGGATCCCGGACTCACCGGCTCACAGACAACCCACAGTGCCGACCGCCGACTCTCACAGGACGGAGACAGCCACGCGTCAGGACCACACGCGCCGGCCGTCGTCCGCCGTCCCGCAGGCACTCGCAGAACGAGGAACGATGACCAGATCCCACAAGGCTCGTCTCGGGCGCTCGGTGATCGCCGGAGCCGCGGCCATCGCCGTGACCGCCGGTATCATCGCCGCCGCTCCCGACGGCAAGGCGGCCCCGACCACACCACAGCTCAGCCTGATCGCCGCTTCCCAGTCCGTGACGCTCGACTCGTACAAGGAAGACCCCGGCGTCTACCTCGACCTCGGCACGTACGTCACCGCCGAGAACGCCCCGCTGGAACTCAAGGTGACCCGTAAGTCCTACAAGGACCCGGTCGTCGCCACGCAGATCGTCAAGGAGGGCGGCAAGACCCGGGCCAAGGCCCTGCCCACGGGCCTGGTGAAGGACTTCAGCGGGCTGCCGGGCTTCCTTCAGATCACGGTCACCAACGCGGCCGGCAAGACCGTGCTGAACAGGGCCGAGGACTTCTGCCCCAACAACGCGTCCGGTCGGGTGCGCCCCGACGCCCCGGCCACGTCGAAGTACCCCGAGAGCTGCCCCACCAACCCCTTCACGCTCGGTTCCGTGTGGGGCGTGGAGCAGGGCTGGGCCGCCAACACCTACGCGGGTGTCTACTCCGAGCCCGTCGTCCTGCCGGCCGGGAAGTACACGGCCAAGGTGTCCGTCGCGAAGCGCTACCGCGAGGTCTTCGGCATCGCGGACAAGCCCCAGACGGTCAAGGTGACCGTGCGCGAGGTCAGCTCCGAGGGCGGTGTCGGCGGGGCGCCCTCGGCGCGGCGCGAGTCCCACGCGGCCGGTCACGCCGGCCACGCCGCGCCTGCCGGTCGGGCGGGGCACGCCGGTCACGGTGGAGCGGCCGGTCACGGCGGTCACGGCGCGGTGGCCCCGGCGGCTCCCGCCGCTCCCACGAGCGGCGCCGGGCCCTCGTACAACGTGGGCCACGGGCCCCTGATCCCCGCACCGCCCGCCGTGCCGTGGGCGGTGAAGAAGCAGGGCCTCAAGGCGGGGGCGCGGATGGGTGACGGAGCCGGGCAGACCGATGGTTCCCGCAAGGCGCCCGCGGTGAAGCCCGCGGCCAAGCGGCCGACGGGCAAGGCGACCGTGCCGAACGTCCCCAAGCCGGACCTCCGTTCGCTGCCCGCCTACGGCATCACCATCAGCGAGCCCACCACCGAGGGCCCCGACAAGGGCAAGGACTTCCTCGCCTTCAGCGCCAACGTGTGGAACGCGGGCCCCGCGCAACTGGTGGTCGACGGCTTCCGCTCGCCCGGCAAGGAGCTGATGGACGCCTACCAGTACTTCTACGACGCCAGCGGCAAGCAGGTCGGCTACACCCCGACCGGCACCATGGAGTGGGACCCGCGCCCCGGCCACGTGCACTGGCACTTCACCGACTTCGCCAGCTACCGGCTGCTGAAGGCCGACCAGAAGGAGGCCGTGCGCAGCGGCAAGGAGGCCTTCTGCCTGGCCAACACCGACGCGGTCGACTACACGGTGAAGAACGCCAACTGGCACCCGTACAACACGGACCTGTCCACGGCGTGCGGCCAGGAGAACTCCATCTCCGTCCGTGAGGTGCTCGACGTCGGCTCCGGCGACACCTACACCCAGGACCTGCCCGGCCAGTCGTTCGACATCACCACGCTGCCGAACGGCACCTACTACATCCAGGTGCTGGCCAACCCGGAGAAGCGGCTCAAGGAGACCGACCTCACCAACAACAGCGCGCTGCGCAAGATCGTCCTCGGCGGGAAGAAGGGCGCGCGCACGGTGACCGTGCCGGCGCACGACCTGGTGAACGCCAACTGACGTCCTGACCGGTCAGGGCCGCAGGGCCCTCAGCAGCAGGTCGGCCAGGTGGTCGGCCACCTGCTGGGGGCTGAGCGGCCCGTCCGGGCGGTACCAGGTGGACAGGTGGTGGACCGAGCCGAAGTGGTAGTCCACCACCAGGTCCGCCGGTGTGGCCGCGGAGAAGACACCGGCCGCCTGCCCCTCCTCGATGAGGGCCCGGAAGCGCTCGTGGTACCGGCGCCGCTCCGCCCGTACCTGCTTGTTCTTCTCCGGGCTCAGGTGGTGCATCGACCGGAAGAAGATCGACGCGTCGTCGAGGTTCTCGATGGTGGTGACCACCACGTCGGCGGCGGCGGCGCGCAGCCGCTCCTCCACGGGCGCGTCGGCGCCCGCGAAGGCGTCCAGGCGCTCCTGCTGGAGCCGGAGCACGCGCGAGTACACCTCCTGGAGCAGGTCCTCCTTGGAGCCGAAGTAGTGGTAGAGGGCCCCCTTGGTGACTCCCGCCGCTTCGACGATCTCCTGGACGGAGGTGCGGTCGTAGCCCTGTTCGGCGAAGAGCCGGGTGGCGGTGGCCAGCAGCCTCTGGGGGACGGGGGTGCCGTTCCCGTCCGTCGTCCTGGCCATGTGCCGCCACCTCTCTCGTGCACTCGTGCGGTTCGGGGTCGTTTACGCGGGGTGCCGCAGTTCCCGCCTGAGGATCTTCCCACTCGTGGTCTTCGGCAGCTCCGGCAGGATCTCGACCTCGCGGGGGTATTTGTACGCCGCCAGCCGCTGCTCGCAGTACGCGGAGAGCTCGGCGGGCTCCACCGAGGTGCCCGGGCGCAGACTGACGTACGCCCTGACCGTCTCCCCCCGGTAGGTGTCGGGGACACCGACGACGGCCGCCTCGCGGACCGCCGGATGGGTGTAGAGGACGTCTTCGACCTCGCGCGGCCACACCTTGAAGCCCGAGGCGTTGATCATGTCCTTCTTGCGGTCGACGACGTAGAGCCAGCCGTCCGGGTCCATGAAGCCGATGTCGCCGGTGCGCAGCTCGCCGTCCGGGAAGGTCTCGGCGGTGGCCTCCGGCAGCCGCCAGTATCCGGGGACGACCTGGGGTCCGTGTACCGCGATCTCGCCCTGCTCGCCGAACGGCACTTCCTTGCCGTTCTCGTCCAGGATCCGCACGACGGTCTCGGGTCCCGGGACGCCGACGGACAGGGTGCCGGACGCGGGATCGACGGGGGCCTCCTTCTCGGGCGGTACGGCGGCGCAGGGGGCGGTGCATTCGGTGAGCCCGTAGCCGTTGCGGATGTACGGGCCGAAGTCGGCGCGGAACTTCTCGACGAGGGCCGGGGGCACGGGCGCGCCGCCGGAGGAGATCACCTGGAAGGAGGCGAAGTGGCCGGGCGTGGCGGCGGGGTGGGCGGCCAGGGCCATGAAGGCGGTGGAGGGGCCGACGGTGTAGGCGGGGCGGTGCTCGGCGAAGGCGTCCAGGACGACGCCCGCCTCGAAGCGGTACGCGAGGACGAGGGTGCCCGCGTTGGCGACGCAGACGGCCAGCTCGCAGACCATGCCGGTGATGTGGAAGAGCGGGGCGAGGGCGAAGTAGGCGGCGCCTTCGGCGATGGGGTGGCCGGTGCGCTGCCGCTCGGCGTTGTACATGATCCCGCGGTGCAGGTTCATGGCGCCCTTGGGCGTGCCGCTGGTGCCGGAGGTGTAGCTGATCAGGGCCACGTCGGTGGCGGTGAGGTCCCGCCCGTAGTGAGGCGCCGGGTGTTCGGCCCGGGCGACGGTGATCAGGTCGTCGGTGTCGGCGGGCACGGGCAGCCGTTCGAAGCCGAGGACGCGCGGGTCGTCGCGCGTCTGGAGGTCCTTCTCGCAGGCGGTGAGGGCGATGTGTACGGGCGAGTCGGCGGCCGTCCGGCGCAGGTACCCGTCCCAGGCGCGGTCGGCGCAGATCAGCGTGGTCGCGCCGGAGTCGTTCAGGACGTGGGCGACCTCGGCCGACTTGTACATCGGGTTGAGCGGGACGACCGTGGCGCCCGCCTTCCAGGCGCCGAGCAGGGCGAGGACGAAGTGCGGGGTGTTCTGGAGCATGATCGCGACCCGGTCGCCGCGTCCGACGCCCCGGGAGGCGAGGTATCCGGCCACCGAGTCGGAGAGCGCGTCGGTCTCGCGGTAGGTCAGGCGCCCGTCGAAGTAGGCCAGGGCGGTGTGCTCGGGCGCACGGGCGACGGCCGCGCGGAAGGCGTGCACGACGGTGGCGGCGGGCCGTATCGGGGCCCGCTGGGCGTCGCTGAGCTGCGCGAGCCACGGCTTGGCGGCGTAGATCGAGGTCGTCGGGTTCACTGCCCGGTGCCCTCCCACTTCTGCTGGATGTGGCTCATATTGTTCAGCCAGCGCTCGGGGTCGCTCGCACGGGCCCGGTAGTAGCCGGCGACCTCGGGGTGGGGCAGGATCAGGAACCGGTCGGACTCGATGCCCTCGAACAGCGCGTCGGCGACGTCCTCGGGCTCGATGGCGGTGGGCGCGAGGACGAGTTCGCCGGCCGAGCCGGCGGCGGTGAGCATGTCGGTACGGACGCCCTGCGGGCAGATCGCGTGGACCTTGAGGCCGCGGTGGCGGTAGGTGAGCGAGAGCCATTCGGCGAAGGCGTACGCGCCGTGCTTGGAGACGCTGTAGGGCGCGGCGCCGACCATGGTGAGCAGCCCGGCGGCCGAGACGGTGGACACGAAGCGCCCGGAGCCGCGCTCCAGCCAGTCGGGCAGCAGGGCGCGCGCGGCGCGGACATGGGCCATCACGTTCACGTCCCAGGCGGCCGCCCAGACGTCCTCGCCCGCGAAGGCGTCGCCGGGCGAGGGGAGCCCGGCGTTGGCGCAGTAGACGTCGACGGTGCCGCCGAGTGCGTCGCGGGCCTCGTCGACGATTCGGGAGGCGTCCCCGGGTACGGCGGTGGCGCCGATCTCGTCGGCGACGGCTTTGGTGCGGCCGGGGTCGATGTCGTTGACGACGACGCGGGCGCCTTCCGCGGCGAACCTGCGGGCGAGTGCGGCTCCGATCCCGCCGCCCGCTCCTGTGACGACCACGCTCGCGCCCTGGACCGTACTCATCGGGACCCGCCTCTCCCTCGTGACTGCTCGCTGCCGTCCGGGTTGACAGACTAACCGGTCGGTATGTCGCGGGGGAAGGCCATGGCGCCTGCCTCGTTCCCTGGGACGGACGCGCGCGCTAGCGTGCGTGGCCGGAGCGGTCGAGCGGTCACGGAGGTGTGCGGATGAGCGTGTCCAGACGGGGTCTGCTGGTCGCCGGTGGCGCGGTGGGGGTGGCGGCGACGGCGTCGCCCGCCTTCGCGCACGGCGGTGGCCGCCGGGTGCGGACCGGCTTCGACCGGCTCGCGGCCGACGGGTACGCGGCGCTGGCCGGTCAGCGGGTGGGCGTGGTGACCAACCCCACGGGGGTCACTGCCGAGGTGCGGCACATCGTGGACGTCATGCACGCCGACGACCGGGTGGACCTGATCGCCGTGTTCGGCCCCGAGCACGGCTTCCGGGGCACGGCCCAGGCGGGCGGTTCGGAGGGGCGGTACGACGACCCGGCGACGGGGCTGCCGGTGTACGACACGTACCTGAAGAGCGGGCAGGCGCTGGCGGACATCTTCACCGCCTCCGGCGTCGACACGGTCGTGTTCGACATCCAGGACGTGGGCGCGCGGTTCTACACGTACATCTGGACGCTGTACGACTGCATGGCGGCGGCGGCGCTGGCGGGGAAACGTTTCATGGTGCTGGACCGGCCGAACCCCGTGACCGGGCGGGCCGCCCTCGGGCCCGTACTGGACAAGGCCTTCGCGACCTTCGTGGGGCGCGAGCCGATCTCCCAGGCGCACGGGATGACGGTGGCGGAGCTGGCGCGGCTGTTCAACGCCGAGTTCCTGGCCAGGCCGGTGGAGCTGGCGACGGTGCGCATGTCCGGCTGGCGGCGGGCGGACTTCTTCGACGGGACGGGCCTGCCGTGGGTGCCGCCCAGCCCCAACATGCCGACGCCGGACACCGCGCTGGTGTACGCGGGGACCTGCCTGTTCGAGGGCACGAACCTGTCGGAGGGGCGCGGCACGACCAGGCCCTTCGAGCTGCTGGGCGCGGCGGGCGTCGACCGGCGGTGGGCGGAGGCGGCGAACGCGCTGGAGCTGCCGGGCGTGCGGTTCAGGGAGGCGTACTTCGCACCGGTGTTCTCCAAGTTCCAGGGGAAGACGGTGGGCGGGGTGCAGGTGCACGTGCACGACCGGGAGGCGTTCGACCCGGTGCGCACGGGTATCGGACTGCTGGTGACGGCGAAGCGGAGTTGGAGCGGCTTCGCCTGGCGGGCGGACAACTGGATCGACAAGCTGACCGGTTCGGCGAAGGTGAGGACGCTGATCGACGCGGGCGCGGGCACGGACGAGGTCGTGGACGCCTGGGAGGCGGACCTGGCGGCCTTCCGGGCCGTGCGGCGGCGCCACCTGCTGTACCGCTGACGGCCGGGGGTGTCCAAAACGGCCACCGCCGGAGGAGGTGACGGCCTCTCGGGCCGGCCTCCGGGGGCGGTGGTATCCCGCCGATGCCGGTGATCGGGCGATGCGGCCGGTGAGGGCACATTTGTACGCCCCTTGACGGCGCGGCACCCCCGGTGTGGTGAGGGAGCGTCACCTCCCCGGAATCGCCACACGGGGCGCCGTGGGGGCATTTCGCGTCAGATGCCCCGCTGATGGGCTCCATTCGTTTTTCGATGGAGCCGAACTGGGAACCCGTACGTCCATTCATCGACGCCGAAGTACGAGTGACGGAGGTGGCAGTGCGATGGCCGGTTTCCGGAGCCTTGCAAGACAGGTGCGTGATCCGGGATGTGATCTGGCACTGCGGCGGTATTCGCTGCGGAAGTGCCTTGAGCGGTTTGCCCCTTATGGGCACCGGGCCACCTGGGACCACCTGTGCTCCAGGCACAGGTTCGGTCCCGAGGACCGGGAGCCCGATCCGGCGCGGCTGGTGGCCGCGCTCGACGAGTTGGAAGAGGCGCGGGCGGTCTGGCTCGCCTACGAGGAGCAGTTCGCGGAGCGCCGGAAGCGCGAGAAGCACGACGGGCTGCGGCGCCCCGGCTGGATCGACGACTGGCACCGGCGCACTTGGGGCGGCAACGGCATAGCCCGGTGCGACGACCCGTCGGTGCACCCGACAGTGCCGCTGGCCGTGGCGCTGCGCCGGCTGATCACCGCCCTGGAGGCGGGGCCCGGTGAGCACTGCCCGGTGTGTGCGGGGGACGCGATCGTCTGGCGGCCCGACCTGTCCAACGAGCCGTGGTTCGGGCCGGTGTGCACGGGCTGTGGCGTGCTGGTGCCCCAGGCGGTGCTGACCCCCGAGGCGCTGGCGATGGCCAAACGGGGGCGGCGCAAGGAGCTCGTCTCGGTGGCATGAGCGCGGAAACGCGCGGGGGCGCGCAACAGCGCCGGCACGCCCCCGTTGCCCGGGGTCCGCGAGACAGGCCCGTCGGCGGTGAGTGGGGCGAGGATGCGCTCATGCGGTGCGAGTCCATGGGGTCCGGCATGAACTCATCCGGCCCGAGCCCGCTGTCAGTGGTGGGTGTCACCATCGAGGCATGATCCAGGTCTGTCTGAACGGGCGTCGCGGGACGGGGGATTCCGCGGCCGTGCCCATGTCGCCCGGCGCGATGGCGGAGTCGGCCGCCCGGGCGGTTGCCGCCGGGGCCGCCGACGTGCACGTCCACCCCAGGACGCCGTGTGGGGACGACACGCTGTCGCCGCGTGTGGTGGGCGCGGCACTCCAGGCGATACGGGAGGCCGTGGACGTCCCGGTCGGGGTGACCACGGGCTGCTGGGCCGAGCCGGACCCGCGGCGGCGGTTGGAGCGGGTGCGCTCCTGGACGGTGCTCCCCGACCACGCCTCGGTCAACTGGCACGAGCCGGGTGCCGAGGAGGTCGCCGCCGCGCTGCTGGAGCGCGGCGTCGGCGTGGAGGCGGGCATCTGGTCGGGGACGGACGGGGCGCTGCGGTTCCTGGCGTCACCCCTGGCGCCCCGGGTGTTGCGCGTGCTGGCCGAGGTGACGGACCCGGACCCCGGGACGGCCGTCGGCACGGCCCGGTCCCTGCTGGCGGAGCTGGGCGGCACGCACGGTGTACCCGTCCTGCTGCACGGCGAGGACGGCGGCGCGTGGCCGGTGCTGCGCCTGGCGATACGGCTGGGGCTGGACACCCGCGTGGGCCTGGAGGACACGCTGCTCCTGCCGGACGGACGCCCCGCGGAGTCGAACGCACGGCTGGTCGAGGCGGCGTGCGAAGAGCGTGACGCTATCAGGCGCAAAATCCGGTGGCCCACCGGATTCCCGCGCGGCGACAGTGGTCGGCGATGAGAACCGCACCAAGAGGAGTCCACCCGTGTCGACCCTGCGTGTCACCGCCGAGCTGCTGACCGTCCACGGCCATCCGAACGCCGACGCCCTGGAGTTGGCCCAGGTCGGGCTGTACCGCGCGGTCGTCGCCAAGGGCGCCTATCGCACCGGTGACGCCGCCGTGTACATACCCGAGCAGGCGGTGCTGCCGCCCGAGCTCGTCGAGGAGCTGGGGCTGACCGGGCGGCTGTCCGGGAAGGCGTCGAACCGGGTCAAGGCGGTCCGGCTGCGCGGCGAGCTGTCGCAGGGCCTGGTGTGCCGGCCGCGGGCGCTGGCGGACGTCGACCTGGCGCGGGCGGCGGCCGAGAGGACGGACTTCGCGGAGGCCCTGGGCATCACCAAATGGGCACCGCCGGTGCCGACCACGATGGACGGTGAGGTGGAGTCGGCGCCCGACCTGCTGCCGTGGGTCGACATCGAGAACATCCAGCGGTACCCGGACATCTTCACGCCGGGCGAGCCGGTGGTCCTGACCGAGAAGCTGCACGGCACGGCCTGCCTGATGACGTACGTCGCCGGGGACGACCGGGTGCTCGTCTCCTCGAAGGGCTTCGGCGCCAAGGGCCTGGCCCTGAAGGAGGACCCGCGCAATCTGTACTGGCGCGCGATCCGTACGTACGACGTGCCCGCCGTGGCCGCCCGGCTCGCCGCACGGCTGGGCGCGACCCGGGTCGGCGTGTTCGGTGAGGTGTACGGCGCGGGGGTACAGGACCTGGCGTACGGCGCCGACGGCCGCAGCGAGGAGCTGGGTTACGCGGTCTTCGACGTGGCCGCCGAGGTCGACGGCCAGGTCCGCCGGCTGGACCCGGCCGAGCTGCTGGAGGGTGAGCTGCCACTGGTCCCCCGGCTGTACGCGGGGCCGTACGACATCGCGAAGGTGCTGGAGCTGGCCACCGGCCCGGAGACGGTGTCGGGCCGGGAGCTGCACCTGCGGGAGGGCGTGGTGATCCGGTCGGCCGCCGAGCGGTACAGCCCGGTGGTGGGCGGGCGGGCGATCGCCAAGGCCGTGAGCCCGGCGTACCTGACCCGGAAGGGCGGCACCGAGTATGAGTGAGTTTTCTTGAGTCCGAGCTTGTCAACTTTGGCCGGTGGAGTTATAAGAAATAGCAGACGGTCAGCAGCATCCGTGAGACACAAGAGGAGGGACCGATGATGCTGATGCGGACCGACCCCTTCCGTGAGCTCGACCGGCTCACCGAGCGCCTGCTGGGCACCACCGCCCACCCGGCGGCCATGCCGATGGACGCCTACCGCGAAGGGGACACGTTCGTCGTCCAGCTGGATCTTCCCGGCGTGAGCCCCGAAAGCATCGACCTGGATGTCGAGCGCAACGTCCTCACCGTCAAGGCCGAGCGCCGTACGGCTCCCGACGGCGACGCCGAGATGGTGATCGCCGAGCGGCCGTCCGGCACCTTCAGCCGCCAGCTGTTCCTGGGCGAGACGCTGGACACCGAACGCATCGAGGCGTCCTACGACGTCGGCGTACTGACCCTGCGGATCCCGGTCGCCGAGCAGGCCAAGCCGCGCAAGATCGAGATCAGCGGCGGCAGCGACCGGAGGCAGATCAGCGGCTGATCCGCCCGCCGCACCGCATGATGGGCGGGGACGGGTTCCTCCCGGCCCCGCCCATGCCCGTCGATCAAGGCCGAGGGAGAAAGATGCGCATGCAGTGGGACGCGTTCTTGGCCGCGGTGCAAGAACGCGGTGAATACCCCTCCCGGCGGGAGGCCGACCGGGCCGCCCGGGTCGTCCTGGCCCTGCTGGGCGCACACCTCGTCGGCAACGAGCGGGCCGAGCTGGCCGCCGGCCTGCCGGAGACCTGTGCCCTGGTGCTGCTCAACCCGCTCCCGGCCGCCGAACCGCTCGGGCCCGACCGGTTCGTGCGGGCCACGGCCGCGTGGATCGAGGGCGCCACGGAGGAGACGGCCAAGTGGGACATCGGCGCCGTCCTCAGTGTCGTGGCCGACACGGCGGACGAGGATCTGATGCGCCGTATCCTGCTCCAACTGCCGCCGGGCTACGACCTGCTGTTCGGCCGTCCCGGTATGAGCGAGCCCAGGCAGCCGGAGGCCGCCCCCGGGAAGCCCGGGCAGACCGGGATGACCGAACCCGGCCTGCCTCCGCAAGTCTGAACGGCTCCCGGCGCGACGGCGCCTCCCGCGACGGACCCCCGAGCGCGCCCGCTACGACGGCGCCTCCTGTGACGTCGGCCGGCGCCGCTCGGGCAGGAGGCGCGAACCGGCCATGCGCTCGCCGAAGACGTCGTCCGGGTTGGACAGCACACACGTCTCCAGGGAGAGGCAGCCGCAGCCGATGCAGTCGGTGAGGTGGTCCCGCAGCCGGCCGAGCTGCTTGATCCGCTCGTCGAGTTCCGAGCGCCACACCTCGGACAGGCGCGCCCAGTCCTCCCGGGTGGGCGTGCGCTCCTCCGGGAGTTCCGCCAGGGCGTCCCTGACCGTCGCGAGCGGGATGCCCACGCGTTGGGCGGCGCGTACGAAGGCGACCCGGCGCAGCGCGTCCCTGCCGTAACGGCGCTGGTTGCCGCTGGTGCGGCGGCTGCTGATCAGGCCCTTGGACTCGTAGAAGTGCAGGGCGGAGACGGCTGCTCCGCTCCGCGCGGAGAGCTGGCCGACGGTGAGCTCGTGGATCTTCTCTGGAATCTGCGGCACCCCTCGAACCCTACTGGCCGCCGCCCGGCGGTCCGTTGACAGGACCGCGTTCACCCCAGCATGCTGAGCAAGCGCTTAGACATCGAGAGTCAGGGAGCCGGGACATGGCAGAGCCGAGGATCTTCACCTCCGCCGACGAGCTGCGCGGCGCGGTCGGCGAGCATCTGGGGCACAGCGACTGGCTGGAGGTCGACCAGAAGCGGATCGATCTGTTCGCCGAGGCGACGGGCGACCACCAGTGGATCCATGTGGACCCCGAGCGGGCTGCGGCGGGGCCCTTCGGGACGACCATCGCGCACGGGTACCTGACGCTGTCACTGCTCCCCCTCCTCGTACCGCAGGTCATGCGGGTGGAGGGTATGAAGATGGGCGTCAACTACGGGGCGAACAAGGTCCGCTTCCCCGCCCCCGTGCCGGTGGGGTCGCGGCTGCGCGCGACGGCCGTGCTGAAGGGCGTCGAGGACGCGGGCGGCGGGGTGCAGGTGACGGCCGCGGTGACGGTGGAGCGCGAGGGCGGCGACAAGCCCGTGTGCGTCGCCGAGTCGGTGTCCCGCTACTACTTCTGAGCCGGAGAGGGCTCCGCTGCCCCGGCGCCCACCATGCGCAGGACGAGGTCGGCGTAGAGCGCGCCGATCTCGTCGGGCGTCCGGCGCCCCTCGGTGCTGAACCAGCGGGCCACGTCGATGCAGAGCGAGAGCACGGCGAGAGTGGTGCCGGAGACGTCGGGGACGTCGAACTCGCCCGCCGTGACGCCCTCGTTGATGATGCGGCGCACCGCGGCGTCACTCTTGCGGCGCAGCTCGAAGATCTCCGCGCGGTGCTCGTCACCGAGCGAGTCCAGTTCGTACTGGACCACGCGTGCGGTGGTGCGCCGCCCGGCGTGCCAGCGGACGAAGGAGCGTACGGCGTCGGCGAGCCGCTCGGCGGCGGTTCCGGGCCCGTCGGCGGCGGCCTGGAGGATCTCCAGCGCCTTGACATGGCCGATGCGGCTGATCCGGTGGAGCAGCTCTTCCTTGGTCTTGTAGTGGATGTAGAGCGCGGCCGGGCTCATCCCGGCCCGGCCCGCGATGTCGCGGGTGGTGGTCGCGTGGTAGCCGCGCTCGGCGAAGGCCTCGACGGCGGCGACGAGCAGCCTCCTGGCCGCGTCAGGGGTCACCTCGTCCCATGGCGTGTCCTCGCCGCCGGCCGTTTCCTCCGCCGTGCTCATCGTTCGCCCCTTCCGGTGGTCACAGGACGAACACCATACCCCGACAGTGAGCAAGCGCTTAGAGCTTCTGGAACGGGTCGTGCTCGGCGAGCAGCTTCTCCAGCCGGGCCTGGTCGACCCGGCTGACGATCTGCCCGGCCTCCTGCCGGTCGCGGACGACCTTGGCGAGCGTGAAGGCGGAGGTGGTGAGGTAGAGCACGGCGACACCCAGGAAGGCGCGCACCCACGCGTCGGTCTCCAGATTGAAGATGCCGAGGGCGACCGCGCCCAGGGCGATCGCGAAGGAGGCGACTGCCTGGCCGTAGTAGGCGGCCGTGTTCTGCTGCTTGACCGGTGTGTCACTCATGGGGACAGCCTGCGCTGCTGTGACGGGGCCCACATCCGCCCTCGTACTCATGGTCGTACTCAGAAGGCGGAGACCCCCGTCAGGGCGCGGCCGATGATGAGCTTCTGGATCTGGCTGGTGCCTTCGTAGAGCGTCATCACGCGCGCGTCGCGCAGCAGTTTGCCGACCGGGTACTCGTCGATGTAGCCGTAACCGCCGAAGACCTGGAGGGCGTTGTTGGCGGAGCGCACGGCGGCTTCGGAGGCGAAGAGCTTGGCCTTGGAGGCGGCCGTGGCGAACTCCTCGCCCCGGTCGACGAGATCGGCGACCCGCCAGGTCAGCAGCCGCGCCGCGTCCACGTCGACGGAGATGTCGCTGATCAGTTCCTGGACGAGCTGGTACGAGGCGATCGGCTTGCCGAACTGCTCGCGCTCCCCCGCGTACCGCACGGCCGCGTCGAGTGCGGCCTGGGCGATGCCGACGCAGCCGGCGGCGACCGACATCCGGCCCTTGGCGAGGGCGGACATGGCGATGGAGAAGCCCTTGCCCTCGGGGCCCATCAGCGCCGAGGCGGGCACCCGGACGTCCTCGAGGACCAGTTCGGCGGTGGCCTGGCCGCGCAGGCCGAGCTTGCCGTGGATGGTGCGGCGGGTGAGGCCGGGCGTGTCGGTGGGGACGAGGAAGGCGGAGACGCCCCGGTGGCCCGGGCGGTCGTTGGTGCGGGCGAAGAGGAGCACCACATCGGCCCAGGTGCCGTTGGTGATGAACATCTTGGTGCCGTTGATGACGTAGTCGCCGCCGTCGCGCACGGCGCGGGTGGTGAGGTTCCCGGCGTCGGAACCGGTGCCGGGCTCGGTGAGGCCGAAGCAGCCCAGCGCGTCCCCGGCGGTCAGCCGGGGCAGCCAGTGGCGCTTCTGCTCCTCGTCGCCCCAGGCCGCGACGGTCTTGGCGACCAGGCCCAGCGAGACGGACACGATGCCGCGCACGGACGAGTCACCGCGCCCCAGCTCCTCGGTGACCAGGCAGTACGCCAGGTGGTCGCCGCCCGAGCCGCCGTACTCCTCGGGGACGGTGAGGCCGAGAAAGCCGAGCGCGCCGAGCTTCTTGACGATCGACTTGTCCACGTTCTCGGCGCGGTCCCACTCGACGGCGTGCGGGGCGATCTCGCGCTGGACGAAGTCCTCGGCGAGCTGCCGGACGGCCGCCTGTTCCTCGCTCAGCTCCAGGTTCATGCGCGGACCCACCCCACTTTAACTATCAGTGCTAGTTTCTTTGGTCAGGCCTACTATGTGCCGCATGGCCCGACCGCGCAAGCCCCTCCTCAGCCGAGACCGCATCGTCGCCACGGCCGGTGCCCTCGTGGACGCGGAGGGACTGGACGCCGTCTCGACCCGGCGCCTCGCCGCCGAACTGGGCGTCAGCGGGCCGTCGCTCTACAACCACTTCCGGACGAAGGACGAGATCCTGGAGGCGGTCGCGGACGCGGTGAGCGCGAAGGTCGACCTGTCGATGTTCGACGAGGACGACGGCCGTGACTGGCGCACGGCCCTGCACGACTGGGCCGTCTCCTACCGCGCCGCCCTCACCGACCACCCCAACATCGTCCCCGTCCTCGCCCGCGGCCCCGGCCGCCGCCCGGCCGGCCTCCGCGTCGCCGACGCGGTCTTCGGCGCCATGGTCCGCGCGGGCTGGCCGCCGGCCCAGGCCACCCACATCGGCGCCCTGATGCGGTACTTCATCACCGGCTCGGCGCTCGGCTCCTTCGCGCGCGGCTTCGTCGACGACGAGACGGCGTACGACCCCGCCGACTATCCCCACCTGGGCCAGGCCCACCTGCTCGCCGAGCACCAGGAACAGGTCGACGAGGGCGCCTTCGAGACGGGCCTGCGGGCCCTGCTGGACGGGCTGGCGGTCCAGTACGACGGGGCACGGAACCGGGAGGGTTCGGCGCCGGCCGAAGCGTAGGGGCGCCATCCCGAGCGGCACGACCGCCAAGACCCTCGCCGCCTTCGCTCGCACGGTCCGCCGATAAGACCGCGCCGAGACCCTCGCCGCCTTCCGCCTCGCCCTGCTCGACGGGCGGGCGTGGACGGCGGGCGAACTCGGAGCACGCGCGCGTGGCGCCGTCCACGGCGACTGAGCACCTGGGGCGGCTCGTCGCCGGTGGCGTGCTGACCGAGGAGCGGCAGGGGCGGCGCCGGTACGTGCGGCTGGCCGACGGGCGGATCGCGCAGCCGGTGGAGGGCCTGGCGGCCCGGTCGGGCCCGGAGGGCGAGGCGCCCCGGTCGCCGCGCGGGGCGGGTGTGCGCGGCGCCATGGCGCGGGGCCGGACCCGCTACGACCACCTCGCCGGGAGGCTCGGGGTCGCGATCGCGGAGGCGCTGACCGTGCGCGGACTGCTGCGCCAGGACACCGGGTTCGCGCTCACCGACCACGGGGTGGGCCGGTTCGGGGCCTCGGGCATCCGGCTGGAGGTGAAGGGGCGGCGGCCGGTGGCGCGCGGGTGCCGCCACTGGACGGAGCGGACGCCGCACCTCGCCGGGGCCACCGGCGCGGCGCTGTGCCGGTACGCGCCGGAGGCGGTCGCGCTCCCGGTCGCGGAAGGGGGATGCCGCGGCCGGGAGCGCGGAGGGCGCCGCCGTCAGTGGGAGGCGGCCCGTGAAGCCCGCGAAGCGAGGATCTTGATGGAGATCAGGGCGATGACGGCGAGGCCCATGATGTAGCCGGAGACGGCCATCGAGGTGCCGGTCGCCTCCAGCAGCAGCACCATCACGAACGGCGCCAGGCCGCCGCCGAACACCGCGGCGATCTGGTAGCCGAGCGAGGCCCCGGTGTAGCGCATCTCCGCCGTGAACAGCTCGGCGAACAGCGCCGCCTGCGGCCCGTACATGATGCTGAGGAAGCAACTGGTGACGAACGTGCCCACGGCCAGCCACAGCAGCGACTTCGTGTCGATGAGCAGGAACATCGGGACCGCCCACACCAGCAGGCCGATCGCGCCCAGCGTGTAGATGCGCAGGCGTCCGATGCGGTCGGAGAGGGCCGCCGCGGCGGGTATCAGCACCAGTTGGGTGAGGCTGACGCCGAGGGACACGGTGAGGACCGCGCCGCGCTCCATGCCCAGCGAGCGGGTCGAGTAGTCCAGCACCCCGGTGATGATGATGTAGAACGTCGCGGTGTTGACGGCGAAGGAACCGCCGGCGAGGAAGACCGTGCCGAGATGGCTGCGCAGAATGGTCCGCAGCGGTGAGCGCGCGGCGCTCTTCTCCTGTTCCGCCAGGGCACGTTCGGCTTCCTTGAAGGCCGGCGTCTCCTCTACCCGCGCGTGGATGTACCAGGCGAGGGCGAGGACCAGGAAGCCGACGAAGAACGGCACCCGCCATCCCCAGGAGGCGAACGCCGCGTCGCTGGTGAACGCCCCGGCGACCAGGAACACGGTGTTGGCGGTCACCACACCGATCGGGACACCGAGCTGGACGAGGCTGCCGTACAGGCCCCGCTTGCCCTCGGGGGCGTACTCGGTCGCCATGAGCATCGCGCCGCCCCACTGGGCGCCGACGGCGATGCCCTGGAGGACGCGGAACACGACGAGCAGCACCGGAGCGGCGATGCCGATCGTCTCGTACGTGGGGAGCAGGCCGATGCCGGCGGTGGCCAGGCCCATCAGGGTGAGCGCGAGGACCAGCATGGGCTTGCGGCCCCGCTTGTCACCGAAGTGTCCCGCGATGACACCGCCGACGGGCCGGGCGAGGAACCCGACGGCGAACGTCGCGAAGGCGGCGAGGACTCCCGCGGACGCGCTGCCGGACGGGAAGTAGAGATCGCCGAGTACGAGGGCGGCGGCGATACCGAAGACGAAGTAGTCGTACCACTCGACGGCGGAGGCGAGCGCGGCCGCGGTGGCCACCCTGCGCCGGTTGCGGCTGCTGGGAGCGGTGGTGGGCGAGGCGGGAGGGGGTGCCGTGTCCATGCGGAGCACACTCCGGGGGTGCGGGGAACGGGGGGCGGCGCCTTGAGTTGACGGGGACCGTACCGACCGGCTGGTATGGCGGTCAACGGCTCGTACGGTCACAGTTTCGACGCGCGGCCACGGGCACCCGCCCGCCTCCCCGCAGGCCTCGGCCGGGCTTCCGCAGCACGAACACCCCGGCCGCGTGGTGCGGCCGGGGTGTTCAACCGGGCAGGCGGGAAGGCGGGCGGGAAGGCCTAGAAGACGACCAGCGCCCGCCCGCCCTTGCCCGCGATCATGTTGTCGAACGCCGCCGGGATGCCCTCCAGCGCGATCCGCTCGGTGACGAGCGCGCCCAGGTCGAGCCGTCCGGCCCGGATGTGGGCGGCGAGGACGGGCAGGTCCTCGGCGGGGTTGGAGTTGCCGTACACACAGCCGGAGAGCGTGCGGCCCCAGTGGAAGATCTCCAGGGCGTTGAACGCCACCTGCTGGTCCTTGCCGCCGATGCCGACGACCGTGGTGCGGCCGCCGCGCCGGGTGGAGTCCCAGGCGGTCCGGATGGTGGCGGCGCGGCCGACGCACTCGACGGCGACGTCGGCGCCGTGGCCGCCGGTGAGCTTCCGGACGTCCTTGGCGGTGGTGTCGGAGGCGACGAGGTACTCGGTGGCACCGGCCTGCCGGGCGAGGTCCTCCTTCGCGGGCGACACGTCGACGGCGATGATCGTCCCCGCACCCGCGATCCGGGCCGCCTGGAGGGTGGCGAGGCCCACCCCGCCGACGCCGAAGACGACGACCGACTCGCCCTCGCGCACCCGCGCGGAGTGGTGGATCGCCCCGTACCCGGTGAGGGCGGCGCAGCCCAGCAGGGCGGCGTCGGTGAGCGGTACCCCGTCGGGGGCCGGCAGCACGCAGTTGGCGGCGACGACGGTCTCCTCGGCGAACGCGGCCACGTTCAGGCCCGGGTGGAGTTCCGTGCCGTCCTCGGTGACGGCGTAGACGGTGCCCGCGCCGGTGAGGGCGTCGGCGCACAGCCACACCTCGCCGAGCGTGCAGGGGTGGCAGGAGCCGCAGGACGGCGCCCAGTTGAGGACCACGCCGTCGCCGGGCGCGACATGGGTGACGCCCTCGCCGACGGCGAGCACGGTTCCCGCGCCCTCGTGGCCGAGGACGGCGGGGACGGGCACCCGCATGGTGCCGTTGGACAGGGACAGATCGGAGTGGCAGACACCGGCGGCGGCGAGGCGGACCCTCACCTGGCCGGGGCCGGGCTCCGGGAGCTCGATACCGGTGATCTCCAGAGGAGCACCTATGGCGGGCAGGACGGCGGCGCGGACCACGATCGTTTCTCTCTCTCCCGGTTCGTCGACCGGCTCAGAACTGGAGGGACTTGGTCTGGAGGTACTCGGCGAGACCGTGCGCGCCGAGCTCGCGGCCGACGCCCGATTCCTTGTAACCGCCGAAGGGGGCCAGCGGGTTGAACCTGCCGCCGTTGATGTCGACCTGCCCCGCCTCCATGCGTCGCGCGAAGGCGACGGCTTCGGCCTCGTCGCCGGCCCACACGGCGCCGGCGAGGCCGTACGCCGTGCCGTTGGCGATGCGCAGGGCGTCGTCCTCGTCCTCGTACTTGAGGAACGCGACGACCGGGCCGAAGATCTCCTCCTGGGCGATGGTCATCTCGGGGGTGACGTCCGCGAAGACCGTCGGGCTGACGTAGTAGCCCCGTTCGAGCGGAGCCCTGGTGCCGCCGGTGACGAGCCGGGCGCCCTCCTCGATGCCCTTCTCGATGTACCCGCGCACGCGCTCCCGCTGCTTGGCGTTGACCATGGGGCCGATCCGGTCGCCCGGGGTGTACTTGGCGACGGCCTCGGCGGCGATCGCCACGGCCTCCTCGTACTGGTCCTTGTGCACCAGCACCCGGGTCAGGGCGCTGCACCGCTGGCCGGAGTTGGACAGCGCGTTGGCGAGACCCACCTGGACCGCCTTGGCCAGGTCGGCGGAGGGCAGGATGACGTTGGCGGACTTGCCGCCGAGCTCCAGGGCGACGCGCTTGACCGCCCCGCCCGCGAGCGCGCCGATCCGCTTGCCGACGGCGGTGGAGCCGGTGAAGGACACCAGGTCCACCCCCTCGTGCTCGGCCAGCGCCTGGCCGGCGACCGGCCCGAGGCCGGTGACGAGGTTGAAGACGCCGGCGGGCAGACCGGCCCGGTCCACGGCCTCGGCGAAGAGCTGGGCGGTCAGCGGGGTGTCCTCGGCGGGCTTGAGGACGACGGTGCAGCCGGCGGCGAGGGCGGGCGCCACCTTGGCGACGACCTGGTGCAGCGGGTAGTTCCAGGGCGTGATCGCGGCCACCACGCCGACCGGTTCGAGCAGGACCGTGGAGTTGCCGACCTTCTCCTCGAACGGGTACGAGGCGGTCATCTCCGCGTAGGTGCCGGCGATCAGGACCGGCAGACCGGCGTGCACCTGCTGGGCGAGCTGCCGCGGCGCGCCGAGCTCCGCCGTCACCGTCTCGGCGATCTCCTCCTGGCGCGCGGCGAGCGCGTCGCGCAGGGCGGCGAGCCGTGCGGCCCGCTCGGCGGGCGGGGTGGCGGCCCACGCCGGGAAGGCCGCGCGGGCGGCCCGGACCGCCGCGTCCACGTCCTCGGCGGTGCCGGCCGGGACATGGGCGATGACCTGCTCGTCCGCGGGGTTCACCACCGCGATGGTGTCGGTGCCGGCGGCGGGCCGCCACGCGCCGTCTATGTACATCCCGTCGTGCGCCTTCATCCGCTTCTCCTTCGGGCCGGTTCTCCGTGGTCGTCCGGCCCCCAAACTAGCGGTGGTAGTTTTCTGGCGCCAGGGGCTTCGGGACCGAGCACATCACATCAGAAGTCGGCCGTGGTCCGTTCGTCGAGGCGGGCCACCGACTCCTGGCCGAATGCGCGCTCGTAGGCGCTGCGGATCCGCTCGATCCGCGGATCGCGGGCCTTCGCCTCCGACGCCGGGTACAGCAGGATCAGTTCGTACGAACGCTCCCGCTCGATCCTGCCGTTCGCGTCCCGCCACTGCCCGCGGCCGTCCTGCACGGTCAGCCCCTCCGGGAAGGCGGGCGTCACCTCCCGGTCGACGAACGCCATGAACTGCGCGTCCGTCACGTCCGGCCCCCCGTCGGGCCGCTCGGTCCCGAAGAACAGCCGGGTCTCCAGGTACGCCGCGCCCCGGGCGGTGGTGGTGGCGGCCGCGGGCGCGGTCGGGTCCCCGAGGGTCGCGTACGCGGCGGGGGCACCGGCGGCGAGCAGGACGGTCGCCGTGGTGGCGGCCAGACGGGTGCGGGTGGTGGTGAGGATCGGCATGGCGGCACAGCCCTTTCCGTGGGGGTGCGTGAGCGCCGATCACTCTGGCAGTCCGCCGCCGCGCGGCCCGGCCGAAACACCGGATTCGGCCGGATCCGAGTGCCGGCCGCCCTCAGGGCGCCCGGTGCGTCACCCGGCCCGCGGAGACGGTCAACCGGATCGGGGCGTCCACGACCTCGTCGACCGGCGCGTCGACCGGATCCACCGCGAACGCCGTGAGGTCGGCGCGCAGCCCCGGCGCGATCCGCCCCGCCACGGCCTGCTCACCCGCCGCGACCGCCGCGTGGGTCGTGCACCCCTCCAGGGCCATCAGGCCGGTCAGGCCCCGCCCGGCCGCCGCCGCGCCGCGCGGGGCACGGGCCGTGGCGAGGACCTGCCGGGCGTCGTAGTGGGCGATCGGCCAGTCGGAGCCGAGCGCCACGTACGCCCCGGCGTCCCGCAGGTCCCGGCACCGCCAGGCGCGCGCGGCCCGCTCCTCGCCGAGCCGCCTGGACCACTCGTCGGTGCGGTCGGCACGGGTGTACGCGGTGTGCGGCGGCTGCATGGAGGCGATGACGCCCAGCTCGGCGAAGCGGGCGATCTGGTGGGCGGGGAGAGTCTCGATGTGTTCGATGCGGTGCGCGAGCCGCCCGCTCTCCCCCAGGGACGCGACGGTGTCGAGGACGTGCCGCACGGCGGCGTCGCCGATCGCGTGGGTGGCGGTGCGCACCCCCGCCGCATGGAGCCGGCGCACGGCGGCGCTGTACTCGGCCGGGTCCGGCCAGAACGCCTCCGTGCCCTGACCGTGGCAGTCGGCGTGCTCCAGCCACGCGGTGCCGCCCTCGACGGTGCCGTCCATGAAGAACTTCACCCCGCCGACCAGCCAGTTCCGGCCACGCAGCCGTTGGAGGGCGATCAGTTCGTCCAGCGCCTCCGGGCCGGCGCCCGGCATGCACCAGGGCGCGAGCCTCAACCGCAGCGGCAGGTCCTCCGTCTCCTCGACGGCCGCCAGCAGGTCCGGTACGTCGCCGTCGCCGAGGTCCATGACGTGCGCGGCGGTCAGTCCGGTGGCGGCCATGGCGGACAGCAGCTCGACGAGCCGGGCACGCCGCTCCTCGTAGGACGGTGCGGGCACCACGCCCGTGACCAGGGCCATGGCCGCGTGCTCGACCAGATGGCCGGTGGGCCGCCCGTCCGCGTCGCACACGATCTCCGAGCGCTGGGCGAAGGTGCGCGGCCCGTCGATCCCGGCGGCCTTCAGGGCGGCCTCGTTGACGAGCGCGGAGTGACCGTCGTACAGGCGGATGAGGACGGGGACGTCCGGCACGACGTCCTCGATGAGAGCCCGGTCGACGGGGCGGCCGCCGAAGGTGTTGTGGTCGAGGCCGTACGCGACGACCCAGCCCCCGGTGCGCTCGGCGTTCCCGAGCGTCGTCCGCAGCCCCTCGACGTCGGTGACCGTGGACAGGTCGAGCCCGGTCGCCATGTCGAGGCCCCACACGGGATGGCTGTGGGAGTCGGTGAGGCCGGGGGTGAGGGCGGCCCCGGCGAGGTCGACGGTCTCGGTGCCGGGGCCCGCCCAGTCGCGCGCGTCGGAGGCGTCACCCACGGCGGCGATCAGCCCGTCGCGTACGGCGACGGCGGTGGCGTGCGGCCGGGCGGGGTCGAGGGTGCGGACCTTGGCGCCGGTGAGGACGAGGTCGGCTGCGGGCACGGACGTACTCCTTGTTCGGGTCGTGTGGCTGGTTCGGGTCGTTCGGCGGGCGTTGGTGTCATGCGGCTGGTTCGGGTCGTTCGGCGGGCCTTCGTGTCATGGGGCCGGCTCTTCGGCGAACCGGGCGTACACCTCGGGCCGCCTGCGGCGGAGCCGGCGGGCGAGCAGCAGGCCGAGGAGGAAGACCCCGGGGACGAGGGCGACCAGGACGGTGTTGACGGTGGCCGAGGCGCCGGTGAAGAGGTCGATCTTCGAGACGACCAGCCCGATCGCGCCCGTGAGGAGCACGGCGGCGGTCACGGGCGCGACGATCGTGCGGACGGCTCCCTCGTTGTGCGGGACCCGGCGGAAGTAGCAGGGGATGGCGATCGCGGCGAGCAGTTGGAGCACCATCAGCCCGATGCCGCCGGGGGTGTTCACCCAGAGCAGGAGCTGTGTGTACGGGTCGGCCCCGGCGAGGGCGAAGGCCAGCACGACGACCAGGCCGAGCACGGTCTGGGCGATTCCGGCGACGTACGGGGAGCGGTGCCGGGGGTGCACCTTGGCGAGGGACGGCGGCAGGACGCCCTCCTCGGCGAGGGCGAGGCCGTAGCGGTTGATGGCGTTGTGGAAGGCCAGCAGCGAGGCCAGGATGCTGGTGACGATGAGGACGTGCATCAGGCCGGCGGCCCAGGCGCCCACATAGGTGGTGATGGCGGCGAAGAACAGGCCGCCGGGGTCGTCGGCCGCCGCCTTGACGACCTGCGCGTCGCCGAAGGCCTGGATCACGGCCCAGACGATGAACGCGTAGAACACGCCGAGGAAGCAGACGGCGGCATAGGTGGCGCGGGGGACGGTACGGGACGGGTCGCGGGCCTCGCGGCGGTAGATCACCGTGGATTCGAAGCCGGTGAAGGCGATGAACGCGAAGGCGAGGACGGCGGCGGTGCCGGGGACGAGGACGTTGTCCGGGGCGAGCGAGGCGAGGGACAGGCCGTCGGCGCCGCCTTCGACGAGCACGCCGCCCGCGAGGAGGACGAGTATCCCGGTCTCGGCGACGAGGAGGACGCCGAGGACCTTGGCGCCGAAGTCGACGGACCGGTAACCGCCGTACCAGATGAGGACCAGCCCGACGAGCGCGATGGGCAGCCAGGGGATGTCGACGCCCCACAGGGCGTGGGCGGTGTCGGCGGTGGCGGAGCCGAGCAGCCCGTACACCCCGATCTCCATGCCGTTGTAGCCCACCACGGCGAGGAGCGCCGCGCCGATGCCGACCGGTTTGCCGAGGCCCTGGGTGATGTAGGCGTAGAAGGCGCCGCCGCTGCGGATGTGACGGCTCATGGTGGTGAACCCCACGGTGAAGACCGTGAGGGTGATGCCTGCGATCAGGTAGGCGGCCGGGGCTCCGATGCCGCCCAGCACGATGGCGATGGGCGCGACGCCCGCCATCACGGTGAGCGGGGCGGCGGCGGAGACCACGAAGAAGGTGATGTCGGCGGTGCCGAGGGTGCCGGTGCGGAGCCGGGCCCCGGCGGGCTGCCGTTCGGCTCTCTCCGGGGACGCCTTGGAGGTCACGGACATGGGTGTGGGTGAGCCCTTCTGCGTACGGATGGCGGGGCTGCGAGCCGGGGGGAACGGAAACGGAACGGGAACCCGGGCGAAAACCTAAAGGCTTTCGGTTTCGGCAATGTAGCCTCCGTCAGGGGATCCGGGAAGGGCTGACGACAGGAGCTTGCGCCATGGGACGGCCGCGCACACCACTGCTCGACCGCGCTCGCATCACCACGACCGCGCTGGAACTGGTCGACGAGCAGGGCGAGTTCAGCGTGCCGCAGATCGCCAGACGGCTCGGTACGCAGACGGGCTCGGTGTACCACCATGTGGACGGCCGGGACGGCATCGTCGAGCTGATGCGGGAGCGGATCTGTGAGGCCATCGAGTCGGCCACCCTGGACATGGAGCCCTGGGACGCGGCGCTGGCCGCCTGGGCCCGGTCGTACCGTGCCGCCTTCGCCGCCCACCCGCGCGTGATCCCGCTGCTGACCACGTCACCGGTGCGGGCACCGAAGGTGCTGGAGCAGTACGAGCGGGCGGTGGGCGTGCTGCTGGACGCCGGGTTCGACGTGGCGGACGTGATGCCGGTGCTCACCGGCCTGGAGAACCTGGTCCTGGGCTCCGCGCTGGACCTGGCCGCGCCCGAGACCATGTGGGAGCTGACCGAGGAGACCAGCACTCCGCGGCTCGCCCGTGCCCTGAAGGCAGTGGGGGCGGGGCGGGCCGAGGCGGCCTTCGAAGTGGCCCTGGAGGGGCTGATCGGCCACTGCCGGACGCTGCTCGGCCGCCGGGGTCACGCCCGCTGACGTGCCCCGCGGCTCACCGTCCCCGCGGGGGGTGTGGCCGAGATACGCGCCAAAGGGGCAACGGGATGATCGTGAAGCCCTGATCCGCTCGGAGTTACGTGCGGCGAAGCACGGGCCCTGTCGCGGTAAATCCGGCATTTACTGCGGCAGTTGTGAACGCGTTTCCGCGATCGAGCATCCGCCCGAATATGGTTCTGCTGTGCGGACTTGAGGGGAGGGGACTGTCAGCGCCCGGCGCCAGCACGCTTACCTGGGTCATGCCCCAGATCCTCCGTCACGGGCAGGCACTCGGCGAGCAGGTCGACGACGTCGCGCCAGGCTCGCTGCGCGTGCCGTGGGTGGTAGCCGACGCCGGGGACCACAGGGTGGCCGACCGGCGGGTGGTGGAAGGCGTGCAAGGCGCCGCCGTAGACCGCGAGGCGCCAGTCGACGCCCGCAGCCTGCATCTCAGCGGTGAACGCGTCCCGTTGCGCGGGCGGCATGATCGGGTCTTCCGACCCGACCCCGGCCCACACCGGGCAGCGAATGCGCGCCGCCTCGCCCGGTCGGCCCGTGGTAGTTGCGTTGACTGTCCCGATCGCGCGCAGGCTGACGCCGCCGCGCCCGAGTTCCAGCCCGACGGCGCCCCCGGTGCCGTAGCCGACGGCGGCGATCCGGTCGGGGTCCGTCCGCGGTTCGGTGCGCACCACGTCGAGCGCCGCATGGCCGATGTCCCGCATCCGGTCGGGATCAGCGAGCAGCGGCAGGCAACGGGCCAGCATCTCCTCGGGGTCGCCCAAATAGCGCCCGCCGTGAAGGTCGAAGGCCAGCGCTATATATCCCAGTTCGGCGAGAGCATCGGCCCGGCGGCGCTCGACGTCGCTGAGCCCCATGCCCTCTGGTCCGAGCAGCACCGCGGGCCGGCGGTCGACACCGGCCGGGAGCGCGAGGTGCCCGATCATCGTCAACCCGTCGGCCGGATACTCGACCGTACGCGTCGTAATCGTCGTCATGAACTGGACTGTAGTGATCGTCGAGCCCGGTCCGGCTGGTGTTCTGCCGCTGGCAGATCAGCGCGGGTATCCCGCTGACATACGGCGAGGGCTCACGAGCTCCGTCACAAACCCCGTCCCCACGGCAGCGCTGTCGGATCACCTGCCCAGGCCACGGTGGTGGAGGCTGACCCTCGCAGCAGGATTCTGAGGTATACCGGCGCGCTCCCGTGAAGGGCGTCACCAGCTGGTTCACCTCACGGTTCAGGCGGCCTGGCCGAGGCCGGCGGGGGTCAGGTCCTGCTCGCGCAGCGGGGTGAAGTCGACGTCGGGTTTCGGGTCGTAGGCCTCGGGCTGGATGCCGAGTTCGTGGGTGTTGTACTCGCCGAACCGGTTGATGTGTTCGGTCAGGTACGGCGAGATGTGCGCCAGGGCTTCCGGGTCGATCTCCCATCCCTCCTCCAGCAGCTGCCGCACGATCTCCGCGATGTCCAGGGCGTTGTGGAAGATCACCACGTTCGTGAGCAGCGCGTTGAACTTCATCGCCTTCTCCTGCTCGATGGGGCCGTTGTCGGCGATGACGCCACGGTTGCCGAAGTCGATCCACTGGGAGAACCGGTTGAACGACTCGACCTTGTTGGTCGCCGCAGTCACCCGTCGGCGCAGCGGCGCCTCGGAGAGGTAGCGCAGCAGCTGCACGGTGCGGATCACGCGGCCGACCTCGCGGAAGGCGGCGTAGGTGGCGTTCTTCCGTGACCCGGAGCGCAGGCGCTTGAGCAGTGTGAACCCACCCCAGGCCCCGGACAACGCTCAACATCACCGCCAACGACACTGAGCCGAATGGGACGGGCGACGGGCGCTCAGGGCTTCAAGATCCCGTTGCCCCTTTGGGGCGTACCTCGGTCACACCCCCGCGGCGGCCTCGCCCGGCCCCCGCCCCGCCCGTGCCCCCAGGCCCGCCGCCGCGAGCAGCAGGGCGCCCAGCATCACGAACGGGGCGGCCGTCCCGGCGAGTCCGGCGATCAGCCCGGCGGACGCGGGTGCCGCGACCTGGCCGAGCCGGTTGCCCGTCAGGCGCAGCGCGAGGGCCGTGGAGCGGGCCTCCTGGGGAGCCGCCTGGACCACGGTGGTCATCGACAGCGGCTGGCCGGCCCCGAGGCAGAAGCCGAGCAGGGCCAGCATCACGGCGAGCGCCCACACCGGGACGGGCAGCGCGATGCCCGCGCACAGCAAGCTGGCGAGCAGACACGTCACGCTGAGCAATGCCGTACGGCCCAGCAGCCGGATCATCGGGGTCATGACCAGTCGGCATGCGATGGTGGCGGCGGCGCGCAGGCTCAGCAGCAGGCCGACGGTGGCGGGGGCGAGGGAGCGGTGCTCGCCGATGACCGGCAGGTAGGCGGTGAGGATGTCGGTCGCGGAGAGCACGGCGAGGCTGATGAAGATGCCGGCCGGCACCCCGCGCGTGCGGAGGATGCGGTGGACGGGGACTTTGTCGGGCTCCTTATCCCGCGCCTTTTCCCGCTCCACGCGCGCGTGCCGGGGGCTCGCGTCCCGGTCCTCGACGCGCCACAGGGATGTGAGGGACACGGCGGCGACGGCGGCCGAGACGACCAGCGCGAGGGCGCTGCTGCGGCCCATGTCGTCGCCGATGAGGAGCCCCGCCCCGGCCGGTCCGGCGAGCTGCCCCACCGAGGCGCCGATGGTGAAGTGGCCGAAGTCGCGGTCCTGTTCGGCCGGGGCGGACCGGCGGGCCACCAGCGACTGGGCGCCGATCACGAAGCACAGGTGACCGAGCCCCATGACCCCGCTCCACGCCGCCATCCACACCGGCGAACCCGCCGTCCCGCTCAGCGCGCACCCGCCCGCGATCAGCACGACACCGACCGGCAGCAGGGGCGCGCACCGCCCCCGGTCGGTCCTGCGCCCCAGCGGCACGGCGGCGAACAGCGGCAGCAGCGCGTACCCGCCCGCGATGACACCGATCGCGCGCTCGTCGGCGCCCAGCGAGAGTGCGCGGTACGAAACGGCGGGCCGCGCCATCGACACCGCCCCCTGCACGAAGGCGAAGGCGATGACGAGGCGCAGCAGCCAGTACCGGCGCTCCATCAGATGATGCCGAAGAGTATTCCGGCTCCGAGCACCACCAGCGAGGTGAGCGCCGCCCACTTCACGGTGAACCGGGTGTGGTCGCCGAACTCGACCCTGGCCATGCCGACCAGGACGTACACGGCGGGCACGAGCGGGCTCGACATGTGCAGGGCCTGGCCCACCAGCGAGGCGCGGGCGATCTCCAGCGGCGAGACGCCGTGCGCGGCACCGGCCTCGGCGAGGACGGGCAGGACGCCGAAGTAGAAGCCGTCGTTCGACATGAAGTACGTCAGCGGCAGGCTCAGCAGTCCGGTGACGAGCGCCATGTGGGGGCCCATGGCGTCGGGGACGGCGCCGACGAGCCAGTCCGCCATGTGCTTGACCATGCCGGTGCCGGTGAGGACGCCGGTGAAGACGGCGGCGGCGAAGACCATCCCCGCGACATTGAGGACGTTGTCGGCGTGGGCGGCGATCCGGGCCTTCTGGTCGGGCATGTGAGGGAAGTTGACCGTGAGGGCGAGGGCCGCGCCGATCAGGAAGAGCACCGGGATGGGCAGCACCTCCATGATCATGGCGGTGAGCAGGGCCACGGTGAGGGACGCGTTGAACCAGTACAGCTTGGGGCGGAGGGTGGGGCGGTTCGGGTCGAGCCCCTGGAACCCCTCGTCGGTCTCCGGTCCGACGCCGACGCCGCCACCCGTGGCCCTGGGCCGGTCCTCGCCGCCGCCCGCGCCGGCCGTGACCAGTACCGTCTCGGTCCGCGGCTCCAGGACCTCGTCCAGGGTGAGGTGGCCGAGGCGCTTGCGCTCCCGCCGCCCCAGCACGTACGCGAGGGCGAGGACGAAGAGCAGTCCGACGCCGAGGGCCGGGATCATCGGTACGAAGATGTCACCGGCGTCCAGCTTGAGCGCGGTGGCCGCGCGGGCGGTGGGGCCGCCCCAGGGCAGGGTGTTCATGACGCCGTTGGCGGTGGCCGCGACGCCGGTCATCACGACCAGGCTCATCTTCAGGCGCTTGTAGAGCGGATACATCGCCGAGACGGTGATCATGAAGGTGGTCGAGCCGTCGCCGTCCAGCGAGACGATCGCGGCGAGCACCGCCGTACCGACGACGACCCGCATCGGGTCGGCCTTGCAGAAGCGCAGGATGCCCCGGACGATCGGGTCGAAGAGGCCGACGTCGATCATCACGCCGAAGTAGACGATGGCGAACATCAGCATCGCGGCGGTGGGCGCCAGGTTGCCGACGCCTTCGAGGACGTAGTCGCCGAGCTGTGCGCCCTGTCCGACGAGGACGCAGAAGAGGGCGGGGATGAGGACGAGCGCCGCGATCGGCGACATCTTCTTCATCATGATCAGGACCAGGAAGGTCGCGATCATGGCGAAGCCGAGGACTGTCAGCATGGAGGACACCTAACGTTCACCCTTGAACTCCACCGGGGGGCGGCGGTCCGGATGACGTTAGGTGCCTCGTTGAGCCCTTAACAAGATGTTGACGTGTGAGCAATACGAGCAAAACCCCAGGTCATAGCGCTGGCGATACATGGACGGGGAAGCCGTTGAGCACGGCGGTGCCGGACAGGGGGTCGAGCCGGGTCCCGTCGAGGAGCTGGTTGACGTTCACCCCGGGGCGCGCCGCGGCGACGGCCATGCGCGTCCCGGGCCGGTCGTGCCCCCAGCCGTGCGGGAGGCTCACCACGCCTCTCCGTACGGTGTCGGTGACCTCCACCGGGACCTGGAGCTCGCCGCCCTCGGCCTTGACCCGGGCGGGCGCGCCGTCGGCGAGGCCGAGGCGGGCCGCGTCGTCGGGGTGGACCTGGAGGGTGCAGGTGTTGGTGCCGCTGTTGAGCGTGGGGACGTTGTGCATCCAGCTGTTGTTGGAGCGGAGGTGGCGGCGGCCGACGAGGACCAGGGCGTCGTTCCCGGCGGTGAGGGCGGCGCGCAGCCGGGGCAGGTCGGCGGCGACCGGGTCCGGCAGGAGCTCGACACGGCCGCTGCGGGTCTTGAGCAGCGACGGGATACGGGGCTCGAGGGGGCCGAGGTCGATGCCGTGGGGGTGCTCGCGCAGCCGGTCCAGGGTCAGGTCGTACGGGCCGAGGCGCAGCATCAGGTCCAGGCGTCGCTCGGCGCCGGTGCCGCCGGTGAGCCCGGCCGCGTACTCCTCGGGGTCCCGGCCGTGGGCGGGCGAGTGGGGCTCGGTGACGGCCTTGGCGAGGGTGCGGGCGATGACCATGTCGTCGACGGCCCGGGGCTCGGCGCCGTGCATGCCCGTAGCCGCGAGGATCAGCCGGGCGTGGATCTCGCACTCGTCCATGCGGCCCGGCTCCAGGGGGACGGGCGCGGGTGTGTAGCGGGCCTGGTTGCGGACGGCGAAGCCGTTGAACGCGAAGTCGAAGTGGGCGCTCTGGGACGGTGGCGGCGGAGGGAGGATCACATCGGCGTGGCGCGAGGTCTCGTTGAGGTACGGGTCGACGCTCACCATGAAGTCCAGTCCGCCGAGGGCGCGGTCGAGGCGGTCGCCGTCGGGGGCGGACAGGACCGGGTTGGCGGCGATGGCGACGAGCGCGCGGATCCGGCCCTCGCCGGGGGTCTCGATCTCCTCCGCCAGGGCGGCCATGGGCAGTTCGCCCTTCGCCTCGGGGTGCCCGGACACCCGGCTCGCCCAGCGGCCCAGCGCGAAGCCCTTGCCGGGGCCCGCCGGGCGGGGCGCGGGAGCGGTGGCGGAGAGCGGGAACAGGGCGCCGCCGGGCCGGTCGAGATTGCCGGTGAGGACGTTCAGGACGTCGACGAGCCAGTTGGTGAGGGTGCCGTACGCGACGGTGCTGCCGCCGATCCGCCCGTACACGGCCGCCGCCGGCGCCGCCGCCAGCTCACGGGCGAGCGCCCGGATGGTGGCGGCGTCCACGTCGCACGCGCCGGCGACCGCCTCGGGCGTGAACTCCCGTACCGCGTCCGTGACTTCCTCGACCCCCTGGACGTGGCCGGTGAGCGCCCCGAGGTCGGTGAGGTCCTCCTCGTACAGCACGTGGACGAGGGCGGCGAGCAGGAGCGCGTCGGTGCCGGGGCGGATGGCGACGTGCCGGTCGGCGAGGCGCGCGGTGCGGGTGCGGCGCGGGTCGACGACGGTGAGGGTGCCGCCGCGTTTGCGCAGCGCCTTGAGCTTGCCGGGGAAGTCCGGGGCGGTGCACAGACTGCCGTTGGACTCCAGCGGGTTGGCGCCGATGACCAGCAGGTGGGCGGTGCGGTCCAGGTCCGGGACGGGGATGGCGAACGGGTCACCGAACATCAGCCCGCTGGAGACGTGCTTGGGCATCTGGTCGAGCGTGGACGCGGTGAACAGGTTGCGGGTGCGCAGGGCGCCGAGGAGGACCGGCGGGTAGAGGGCCCCGGCCATGGTGTGGACGTTGGGGTTGCCGAGGACGACCCCGACGGCGTCGGCGCCGTGCCGCTCGACGAGCGGCGGCAGCCGGCGCGCGACCAGGTCGAAGGCCTCCTCCCAGGAAGCGTCCCGGAGAGCGCCGTCCTCGCCTCGTACGAGCGGGGCCCTGAGCCTGTCGGGGTCGGCGTCGAGCTCGCCGAACGACGCGCCCTTGGGGCATATGAACCCCTGGCTGAAGACGTCGTCCCGGTCACCGCGCGCGCCGGTGACGCGCGTGCCGTCGATGGTGAGCGTGAGCCCGCAGGTGGCTTCGCAGAGCGGGCAGATACGCAGGGCGGTGGGCATGGGGGCCTCCCGGGGCGGCGGCGTTGACGATGACGCGCAGACCCCGCCGAGCATACCGACCGGTAGGCATGCTGGCGACGGTTCAGCCCGCGAGGACGGGTGAGAGGTAGGCGTGGAGCAGCAAGCGGGTCTCGGCGACCAGCTGCGGGTCGCCGGGCGGCCCGGCGCGGAAGGCGAGCCGGAGCAGCGCGTCGGCGGCTTCGACGGCCACGAGCACCTTGCGCCGGAGTACGTCGTCGGCGGTGCGGCCGAGGTGGGCGGCGAGCAGGCCGCAGAGCCGGTCGGCGACGAGGTGGTTGGGGTCGTCGCCCGGTCTCTCCACGGTTGCCGGCACCCCGAAGTCGACCAGCGCGAAGCCGGGGACGGCGCGCTTCATCGCGAGGTACTCGTCGAGCATGACGTCGACCACGACACCGACCCCGCGGTCCTGGTCGCGCTCGGCCAGCCGGGCCGCCACGCGCTCGGCGTAACGGTCGAGGTTGCGATGGGCGAGGGCGGCGGCCATGGCGCGCTTGTCGGAGAAGAAGCGGTACACCGATCCGATCGGCACGCCGGCGCGCACGGCGACGTCACGGGTGCTCAGCTCCTCGTAGCCGGCCTCGTCGAGGAGCTGTGCGCAGGCGTCGAGGATCCTGGCCAGGCGCTCGGCGCTGCGCTGCTGCACCGGTGTACGGCGGAGCGGAGGTGGCGGGGGCACGGCTCCATGATGCCGCCCGGGGACGCCGGAACCCGGGCCCACCGGGAATCGTCCAAGACCCGCCCCCGTTGACGCGGGCCGCACGGAATCCTACGGTCTTACATAGGATTCCGTGACAGGACAGGTCGAGCGGGCAGGAGCGGGCGATGACGAACGACGGCACCGAACAGCGGCGGGAACAGGCACTGAAGATCGCCGAGGCGCTGGAGTACTCCTCCGGCTTCGGCAATGAGCACAGCTCCGAGGCCCTGCCCGGCGCCCTGCCGCTCGGCCGGAACTCCCCCCAGCGCGCACCGCTGGGCCTCTACGCCGAGCAGCTGAGCGGCTCCGCGTTCACCGAGCCGCGCGCCCACAACCGCCGCTCGTGGCTCTACCGGATCCGCCCCTCGGCCGCGCACCCGCCCTTCACGCGCACCGGCAATGGCGCCCTCCGCACCGCGCCCTTCACCGAGACCGTCCCCGACCCCAACCGGCTGCGCTGGAACCCGCTCCCGGACCCGGCGCCCGGCACGGACTGGCTCGCCGGCCTGTGGACCCTCGGCGGCAACGGCGACGCCACCCAGCGCACCGGCATGGCGGTGCACCTGTACCACGCCAACGCGCCCATGGACCGGGTCTTCAGCGACGCCGACGGTGAGCTGCTGATCGTCCCCGAGCGCGGCGGACTGCTGCTCCGCACCGAGCTGGGCATCCTCGCCGCCCGCCCCGGTGACGTGGCGCTGATCCCGCGCGGGGTGCGCTTCCGCGTCGAGCTCCTCGACGAGACCGCCCGCGGGTACGTCTGCGAGAACTACGGGCAGCCGTTCCAGCTCCCCGACCTCGGCCCGATCGGCGCCAACGGGCTGGCCAACGCCCGCGACTTCCGCGCGCCCCTCGCCGCGTACGAGGACGTCGAGGGCGAGGTCGAGGTGGTGAACAAGTTCTGCGGCAACCTGTGGACCGCGACGTACGACCACTCCCCCCTCGACGTCGTCGCCTGGCACGGCAACCACGTCCCGTACGTCTACGACCTGCGCACCTTCAACGTCATCGGGACGATCTCCTACGACCACCCCGACCCGTCGATCTTCACCGTGCTCACCTCGCCGTCCGACACCCCCGGCCTCGCGGGCGTCGACTTCGTGGTCTTCGCGCCGCGCTGGCTGGTCGGTGAGGACACCTTCCGCCCCCCGTACTTCCACCGCAATGTGATGAGCGAGTACATGGGCCTGATCGAGGGCGCGTACGACGCCAAGGCCGAAGGGTTCGTCCCCGGCGGCGGCTCGCTGCACAACATGATGTCGGCGCACGGCCCCGACCGGGAGACGTTCGACAAGGCGAGCGCGGCGGAGCTGAAGCCGCAGAAGATCGACGACGGTCTGGCCTTCATGTTCGAGACCCGCTGGCCCGTCACGGCCACCGCCCAGGCCGCGAACGCCGACCACCTGCAGCGCGGGTACGACGACGTGTGGCAGGGTCTTGAGCGCCACTTTCGGCCGTAGTACGGAGTACACGTGACCGCCTTCGCCCCCGACTCGCTGGTCCTGAACCGCAAGCTCCCGCTGTGGTACCAGGTCTCGCAGTCCCTGCGCGCCTCCATACTCGGGCGCGCGCCGGACGCCTCCCTGCGCCTGCCCACCGAGGAACAGCTGGCCGCGCACTACGGGGTCAGCGTGCTGACCATGCGCCAGGCGCTCAAGGAGCTGGAGGCGGAAGGGCTGATCAGCCGGCACCGGCGGCGCGGCACCTTCATCGAGCCGGGCGCCCGGCGCAGCGCGCCGCGCCGGCTGCTGGGCTCGATCGACGCGATCGTGGCCCAGCAGTCGGGTGAGCGGACGACGATTCTCGGTCACGGCGAGGACAAGGTCCCCGGTGAACTCGCCGAGCACTTCCCGGACCTCGCGGAAGTGGTCACCTACCGGCGGCTGCGCTGCGACGGCGAGAGCGGGGAGCCGACGAACTGGGCGGAGAACGCGGTCCGCCCGGAGATCGCGGCCGGGATCGACCTGGCCGACCTCGAGAGGTGGCCGATGACGAAGGTGCTGCGGGACGCGGTCGGGGTGCGGATCAGCCGGATCACCGACACCGTGGAGGCGCGGCTCGCGGACCCCGAGACGGCCGAGCTGCTCCAGGTCCCGCTGCTGTCGCCGATCCTGCACTACACGGGTGTGACGTACGGCGAGGACGGCCGGGTGGTCGACGTGGCGCGCATCCGCTACCGGGGCGACCGGTTCTCCTTCACCGTCACGGTGGAGGCGGACTGAACGCGGTCACTACGATGCGGGCCGTGACGGATGATGTGCCCCTCCTCGACGACCTGATGCCCTGGTCCGTGGCGCCGCTGCGACTGGGGCGTTCCTGGGTCGTGGCTCCGGACGTGCGCACGCTGAGGGCCCGCTGGGACGCGCTGGTACGGTCCGGCGGCGACGAGCGGGAGGCCCTGTTCCGGCCCAGCCGGGCGCGGACGCTCGCGACTTCGGTCGCCGCGCTGCCGGGGCAGCGGACGGGGACGGCCCGGTTCGCCCGGGAGGCCGGGCCGTGCCCGGAGCCGGTGCGGCTGGCCCACGGACCGTTCGACGAGCAGTGGCTGCTGCCCGACCACCGGCTGCTGGACGTGGCCCGCCCGGAACTGTGGCGCGTGGCGGACGGCGAGCGGCAGGTGTTCGCCGTCGAGCAGGGGTACGTTCCCGGGGCGCCGGGCCCGGCCCTGCTGGTGACGGCCGCGCTGCCGGACGGCCGCTCCCCCGCGGGCCGCCCGGGCCGCATCCGGCCGCTGTACCGGCGCCCCGGCGGGCGGGAGCCGAACGTCACGCCCGGGCTGGGGGAGCTGCTGAGCACGCGGTACGGCACCGGGGTCGCCCCCGAGGACCTGCTGGCCTGGGCGGTGGCGGCCGCGCGCCCCTCCCCCGCCGGGTGCGCCGTCCCGCTGCCCGCCGACCCGGCCGCCTGGGCGGCGGGCGTGGCGCTGGGCCGCCGCATGACGGACGTCCAGCTGCGCGGCGCCCGGGGCGGCGAGCCCCGCTACGTCCCCATGGAGGGTGACCGGTACCACCTGACACCGGAAACCGCGGTCG
>NZ_JBEPEL010000046.1:0-57329 GCF_040300825.1 Streptomyces sp. NPDC000229 | reverse complement strand
CGCCCGGGGCTGCACGCCCAGCCGGTCCCAGTCGATGATCGCGGCGGGCTCCGCGCCCCGGTAGAGCAGGTTCAGCGGGTGGAAGTCCCCGTGCATCAGGGTGTAACCGGCGCCTTGGCCGACACCGAGCACGAGGAGACCGGGGACCAGTGCACCGTACGAGCCGCCCGTCGCCATGGTCGCTCCGACGGCCACGGCCCCGACACCTCCCACCCCCAGCGACGCGACCATCACCGGCCGGATCCCGTACCGGGTGGCCAGCCGGCCCGCGCCCTGCGAGCCGACCGCGATCGCGGCCATCGGCACCAGGAAGGCCAGCCCGGTGGTCAGCGCGTCGTACCCGTGCACACCCTGGAAGTACACGGTCAGGAAGTACAGCAGCGTGCCGAAGGTGCCCATGTAGAGGAACGTGACGACCGTACCCACGCTCAGATTGCGGTTGCTGAACAGGCGCAGCGGCAACAGCGGGTCGGGATGGCGCAGTTCGACCGCGACGAAGACGCCCAGCAGGACGGCGCCCGCGACGGCGGCGGTCAGGACGGCCGGTGAGAGCCATCCCGCCTCCGGCCCCTGCACCAGGGCGAACACCACGGCGGTGACCCCGATCGTCGAGGTGAGGGCGCCCCCGACATCCACCGAACGCCCGCCGCCGCGCGGCGTGTCCGGTGCGATCACCGAGAAGGCGAGCAGGGCCGCCGTACCGGCGAGTGGCACGTTGACGAAGAAGACCGACTCCCAGCCGAACGCGTCCGTCAGCACACCCCCGAGCAGGGAACCCAGGATCAGCCCGCTGCCGCCTGCCGTGCCCCACACCGCGAACGCCCGGTTGCGCTCGCGTCCTTCGGCGAAGCCCGTGGAGACGAGCGTGAGCGTCGCCGGGAACAGGAACGCGCCGCCGACACCCTGGACCGCCCGGGCCGCGACCAGCACACCGGGTGCTTCGGCGAGACCGCCGAGCAGCGAGGAGACCGCGTACAGGCCCAGCCCCACGGCGAACATCCGCCGCGGTCCGAACAGGTCGCTCGCCCGCCCGCCCAGCAGGAGCATGCCGCCGAACGCGACGGCGTACGCGCTGACCACCCACTGCAGGCTCTGTGCCGAGAAGCCCAGGCCGGAGCCGATCTCGGGCAACGCGACGTAGACGATGTTGTAGTCGATCGAGATGATCAGCTGGGCGAACGCCAGCAGTGCCAGGGTCGCTCCCGGGCGGTGCCGCGGATCCTTCGCGTCGATGGACGCCATGACGAGTTCCACTTTCCGGACGAGGTGCGCGAAAAAAGGGAGGCGGGGTGACGGCCGGGCCGCCGACGGGAAGGGCGGCGGCCCGGCCGCGGTTTCAGCGCTCGGCCAGCGCCTTCGACCACACGGGGCTCTCGAAGTAGTGGTTGTCGTAACGCTGCGAACTGTCGCGGATGTCCTGGACGGTGGCCTCGCCGCGGTAGACGCGCTCCAGCAGCCGGTAGTAGTCGAAGCGGTCCAGGCCGGGGGTGAAGACCACCAGCATTTCCGCCTCGCTGCCGGGGGCCGGCGCGAAGGCGTGCGGCACGGTCGGCGGGACGGTCAGGAAGTCGCCCTTGCCCAGGGTCAGGACCTCGTCGTCCACGAGAATGCGCATCGTGCCGTCGAGGACGAGGAACATCTCGGTGGCCTTGGTGTGGAAGTGCGCGGGAGCCCCCGGCGAACCCTTGCGGAACGTGGCCTTGTTGGCGGTGAGCGCCCCGCCCGTCGTGCCCGCGTCCGCGAGCAGCGTGATCAGGCTCGTCGCGCCGTCCTGGAGGGACTCGGCGTCCTCGGCCCGGACGAGGACGGGTCCGGTCGGCTGGTTCGTGGTGGGGTTCATGGATTCTCCCTGATGTCCGGCCCGGCTTCTCACCGGCGATTCCTGCTGACACGAATGAATCTACGGGCTTCAAAGACCCATGAAAGGGTGCATTCAATGGCCTGATGCATGGGTCAATCCGGGTGACCAGGGCAGTGCTCTTCCCCATGGGCCCGGACACACACGCCCATCGAGATCGGCGACCGCCGTCCGGGTCGGGCCGCCGCTTGCCCCCGCCCAACTGCCTGAGCCGGACAGCCCCGACACCGGACCCTGAGCACATGGTCGCGAACCCGCCGGCCCGAGCCTCATGCCGCTTCCCGGCAGCCGCCGCAAGGGGGGCGGGATCCCCTGGCCGCGGGGCGGCGTCCTCGTCCGGTGTGGACATGGATGCGCATACGGGGGCGCCGGGGTCCGCTGCCCCTGGCGCGGATCGGCCAGGCCATGGCCCGCTCCGCCACCGTCGTCGACCTACGTCCCCTCCCCGCCACCGGTAGCGACCATCTGCCCGTCGCCTCCCGCATCCATGTGAAGCCGCCGGCCGGTGGGCCTCGCCGTCCCGCGCGGCGGACAGGTGCCCCCGGCAGGAAGCGCGGTCGCACCGCCGGGTCGATGCGGTGATGATCGGTTCCAGGGACACGACGCCGGACGACGGGCGAAGGAGCGAAGTGTGAACACGGGCCGGACTCCGCACGGCGAAGAGCTGCACTGCCTGGTGACCGGGGCCACGGGCTACATCGGCGGACGGCTGGTGCCGGAGCTGCTGAGCGAAGGCCACCGGGTGCGCTGCCTCGCCCGTACGCCCGCGAAGCTGCGCGACCACCCCTGGGCAGGGGACGCCGAGGCGGTCGGGGGCGACGTCACCGACGCCGCGTCGGTCGCCGAGGCGATGCGCGGCATCGACGTGGCGTACTACCTGGTGCACGCGCTCGGCACCGGGCCGGGCTTCGAGGAGACGGACCGGACGGCGGCCCGGATCTTCGCCGAGCAGGCGCACCGGGCGGGAGTGCGGAGGATCGTGTACCTCGGCGGGCTGACACCCCGGGGCGTACCGGAGCACGAGCTGTCCCCGCACCTGCGCTCCCGCGCCGAGGTGGGGCGGACCTTCCTCGGCGGTCCGGTACCCGCCGTCGTGCTGCGTGCCGCGGTGATCATCGGCTCGGGCTCGGCGTCCTTCGAGATGCTGCGGTACCTGACCGAACGCCTCCCCGTGATGGTCACCCCGAGCTGGGTGCGCACCAGGATCCAGCCCATCGGCGTCCGTGACGTGCTGCGTTACCTCGTCGGCTCGGCCCGGATCCCCGCCGGGGTGAACCGTACGTTCGACGTCGGCGGGCCCGACGTCATCACCTACCGGGACATGATGCGCCGCTATGCCACCGTCGCCGGGCTGCGCCGCCGGCTGATCGTGCCCGTGCCCGTCCTCACCCCGGGCCTGTCCAGCCACTGGATCGGCCTCGTGACCCCGGTACCCGCGTCCATCGCCCGTCCGCTGACCGAGTCGCTGCGCCACGAGGTGGTCTGCCACGAGCACGACATCACACGGTACGTTCCCGACGGCCCCGGGCAGCCGCTGCCGTTCGACGAGGCACTGGCGCTCGCGTTGCGGCGGGTGCGGGACGCGCGGGTCGCGACCCGGTGGTCGTCGGCCGCGGTGCCCGGCGCGCCGAGCGATCCCCTGCCCACGGACCCCGAATGGGCGGGCGGCAGCCTCTACCAGGACGAGCGGCAGCTGCCCGTGGACGCGTCGCGCGAGGCGCTGTGGCGGGTGATCGAAGGCATCGGCGGGGACAACGGCTGGTACTCCTTCCCGCTGGCCTGGGCCGTCCGGGGGTGGCTGGACCGTTTCGTCGGCGGGGTCGGCCTGCGGCGCGGGCGCCGGGACGCCGAGCGGCTGCGGGTGGGCGACTCGCTCGACTTCTGGCGGGTGGAGGAGATCGAACCGGGGCATCTGCTGCGGCTGCGCGCCGAGATGCGGCTGCCCGGCCTGGCGTGGCTGGAGATGTACGCCGAGACCGGCGGCGACGGCCGCACGCGGTACCGCCAGCGGGCGCTGTTCCACCCCCGAGGCCTGCTCGGGCACCTGTACTGGTGGAGCGTGTGGCCGTTCCATTCCGTCGTGTTCGGCGGCATGGCCCGCAACATCACCCAGGCGGCGGCCAAAGGGCTGGCCGCCAGAAAGCCCTGACGACCCGTTCCCCATCAGGGGCACCATCACCGTCGCGGCCGTCGTGTGCACGTCGGGAGCCGCGCCCGGTCAGCGAGCCGTGACTCCCTCGGGCCGCGGAAGACCGGCCACCACCGGCAGATCCGCGGGGACGCGTTCGAGGACCCCGCCCGCGAACACGTCGTACAGGGGCAACGTCTCCAGGTGGACGTACCCGATGTGGCAGTCGCACCGCGCCAGCGGGCAAGGGCGCGGCACGAGGGCGGAACGGTAGGAACCGTCGTAGAGATTGCCGAGTTCGGCGCGCACGAAATGGCAGCGGCGGACCGTTCCGTCACCGTCGACCGAGATCACGGACTCGCCCGTCCGGCACGGCAGCCCGGCCGAGCGGTGGGGACGGCGGCTGTACGGGAAGAGAGGATCGAGTGCCGTCCACGTCGCCGCCTCCTCGTCGGTGTACGTGTGGCCCTCGGCGGCGTTCACCCACAGGTAGACGTGCGACGGCAGGCCGGCGCGCAGCCTCCGGGCGTGCTCCAGGTGATCGGGCAGGCCGACGACACCGACGCTGAAACGGATCCCGCGGTCCGCGAGCTCCCGGGTCTTCGCCAGGAACCGTTCGTACGCGGTCTGGCCCGGGTGGTACGTGCACCACAGCGCGACGGTGTCCGCGCGGGTCTCCGCGAGCCAGTCGGTGCGGCAGCTGAGATTGGTCTGGATGGCGACCCGCCCGACGTGCGGGGCGTGCGACAGCTCCACCAGGGCCCGCCGGTACCAGGAGCGCACGAGCCCCTCTCCCCACGGGGTGAACAGCACGGAGAGGCGGTCACCCGTCTGCGCCGTGGCCCAGCGTGTGAAGCGCTCCAGGGCCGCCCGGTCGGCGCGGAGCTGGGCGCGGGTGTCACGCCGCTTGGCGAAGGGGCAGTAGGGGCAGTCGTAGTCGCAGGAGGCGAGGGGGCCTCGATACAGGAGCGTCAGATCCACGGGTGGTGCCTACTTCGGTTCGTACGCGGCCATCGCGGCCCGTACGGCGGGAGAGAACAGCTCGGGACCCAGGGCGTCGGAGTGGGCGAGCCCCTCGGGCGAGAGCCGCAGCAGCGCCGGACCGCTGCCGTCGAGCCAGCCCCGGGTGGTGAACGCGGCGAGCTCGGCGCGGAAGTCCTCGTACGGGTCCGATCCGAAGCGGGCCCGGTAGTCGTCGACCGGCAGGCCCCGCGCTTGCAGCAGGGACTGCAGGAGATGCCGGCGGCGCGCCTCGTCCCCGTCCATGAAGCGGCCGTGCACCGCCTGGCCGAAGTCCTCGGTGCCGGTGTAGTCGTCGATGATGGCCCGTATCTCGCCCATGCCGACCGCGTAGTCGAAGGAGTAGTGGAGGGCGGAGGTGTAGGAGCGGGCGCCGCAGCCCAGGCCGATCATGCCGTCCGTCTGGCAGGCGTGGTCGTCGGGACCCTGCGCGGGCGCGTCGGCGCGGCGGAACATACGCATCGACACCTGCTCGTAGCCCTCGGCGAGGAGGTGGTCGCGCCCCCGCCGGTAGAGGTCCAGGCGCTGCTCGTCCCAGTCGCGGTCGGTGTGGGCGGTGCGCCGGGCGAGCCCGGTGAGCGGACGCACGTACAGCGGGTACAGGTACAGCTCCTCCGGCCGCCAGGCGAGTGCGGCGTCGAGAGAGGTGCGCCAGGTGGCGGGGGTCTGCCCGTCGATGCCGTAGATGAGGTCGATGTTGAGGACGGGAACGGCGGTGTCCCGGATCCTGGCGAGGGCGGCTTCCACGTCCGCCCGCCGTTGCGGGCGCACCGCCGCCCGTGCTTCCTCGTCGATGAAGCTCTGTACGCCGATGCTGAGCCGGGTCGTGCCGCGCCCGGCGAGGACGGCGAGCCGGTCGGCGGTGGCCGTGGCGGGGGACGTTTCGACGGAGAGCGGGACCGCGCGCAGGTCCGCGCCCATGCGCTTCTCGGCGATGTCGCAGAGCCGGTCCAGCTCGTCGGCGGTCAGAAAGGTCGGGGTGCCGCCACCGAAGGCGGCGTTGGCGAAGCGCACCTGCCCGGGCGCCGTGCCGGCACCCGCGCCGGTCCCGGCGTCATCGAGCGCGTCGCGGACGGCGGTGGCCTGCCGGTCGAGGGCGTCGAGGTACCGGCCGGTGAGACCGTCGGGGGCCCCGATCCGGGTGAACAGATTGCAGAAGCCGCAGCGGACCTCGCAGAACGGTATGTGCAGGTACAGCGAGAGCGCGTCCTTGCGTTCCCCCTGCCACACGTCCCGCAGCGCGGGCCGACCGGGCAGCGGGCGGTAGGCGGTCTTGTGGGGGTAGGCGTAGACGTAACTCTGGTAGGGGCGGGGAGTGGCGCTGGTCATGCGGACGGCTCCAGGAAGAAGTGGGCGTACGGCACCGTCCACACGGCCTCGTGGGCGAGCCGGTGGCCGGTGTAACCGTCGTCGCCGTACGTGGTGCCGTGGTCGGAACAGACGATGGCGAAACAGCGGCGCCGGGAGCTCATCGCGGTGAACAGCCGGCCGATGTGACGGTCGATGTACTCGAGGGCGGCGGCATGGGTGGCCCGGCTGTCCCCGTCTTCCCGGGTGGCGCCGGGCAGATGGAACCAGTTGGGCTGGTGCAGCGCCGACGCGTTGAGGAAGAGGAACAGCCGTTGCTCGGCCGGCAGCGCGGCCACGACCTCCTCGGCCCGCTCGACCTGGGCCTCGAAGGAGGTGGGGGACGCCACACCGAAGTCCGGCTCCCAGTGGCTCTCCTGGAACAGCCCGGGCAGGACGTCGCCCAGCGCACCCTGCTTGTTGAAGAACCCGACACCGCCGACGCACACCGTCCGGTAGCCCTCGGCCGCGAGCGCGGACACCAGATCGGGCGTGTCGAAGACATACGTGTCCCCGGCGGTGGTCTCACTGCCGGTGAAGCGCGCGGCGAACAGCCGGGCGTGCGGGCCCGGGGCGGCGGGGGTCGGCAGGAACCCGGCGAACATCGCCTGGTGGGACGCGTAGGTGAAACTGCCGGGCGCGTGCCGCTTCTCCCAGGCGCCACCGGGCAGATGGCGGGCCAGGTGGGGGATGCGCCCGGCGGCCGCCAGTTCGGCGGCCACGTCGTGGCGGAGGGTGTCGAGCGTGACCAGGAGCAGGTCGTCACGGCCGACGACCTGGTTCATGTCGGGCAGCCGGCCGGTGCCGGTCTCAAGCGGTCGCACGGTGGTTCCTTACGGCGTGGTGCGGTGTGCGCCGCCGCAGTACGGCGGCGACCTGGGCGCTATAGGTGTCCAGGCCCTCGGCTCCGCTCCCCGGCAGGCCGGTGAGGCCGGGCAGCAGATCCCCGAAGGCGTTGACCTCGGCGACGGCGAACCGCCGCCAGCCGGTGGACGGGAGGAGGTCGACTCCGACGCAGAGGGTGCCGGGCAAGCAGGCCGCCGCACGTTCACCGATGTCCAGGGCGTCCGGCCAGCGCCCGCCCATGGCCTCGGTCGCGGCGGCGAGGTCTCCGCGGGTGCCCCCGAGGTGGAGGTTGGTCATCGGCGCGTGGCTGGTACGGACGACGGCGTGGGTGGCCCGGCCGTCGACGACGACGATCCGCAGGTCCGCCCGGCGCCCCCCGAGGGACGCCTTCGGCCACCACCGCTCGATGTGCAGCCCGTCGGGCGCGAGGGCGTCGACCAGCGCGGCGGCCTCCCGCTCGTCGGTGACGCGGCGCACGCGCAACGAGTTGTGGAGCCGGCCGCCCACCGACTCGACGGAGGTCGTGGCGCGGATCCGGCCCGGCCCGCCCGACTCGAGGGCGAGGATCCCGGACGCGGACGAGCCGTGCGCGGGCTTGACGAACACCCGCCGCATGCCGTGCGCCGCCATCAGGGCCCGCACGTCGTCCCAGCCGCGTACGGGCGTACGGGCGCCGGACGTGGGCGACTCGGGCACCGGCACCCCCGCGTCCAGCAGGACCCGGTGGCAGCGTCGCTTGTCGAACAGGACGGCCACCTCGTCCGGGTCGTCGAGCCGGACGCCACCGCTCAGGGCCCCGACGGCCGCGGTGAACCGTGCGTACCAACGGGCGCCACCCTCGACCCGGGTGGGGTCGTCCACCTCACGCAGGAGCCGGTCCACCGCGGAGTTCTCCCCGGGCGAGTCGAGCCGTACGACCTCGTCCCCGGCGAACACCGCGCCGCCGTCACGCAGCACGGACGTCCAGGACACGACGCGGGGGGCGGGGAGCCCGGCGGCCCGCACGGCGTCGGCGAACAGGGTGACGCGGCGGTTCTCCGGGTTGCCGACGACCGTGAACCGGATCGGGGATGCCTGAGTCATGGGCGCTGAAGTCCGCTACTCGCCGACGGCCACATAGCGCCACACCCGGCCGTCCCATTCCTCCTCGTCGGCGTTTCCCGGGGCGAGGTCGAGCGCCACACCGGCGCTTCCCAGCACCTGGGCGAAGCGGTCCCTCATCGGAGCGCTCAGGTAATTGTGGTGGAGGTCCAGGCTCTTGAGGTGGGTGAGGGGCTGGCCTTCGAGCAGTGCGGTCGCGCCCTCCTCGGTGAGGACGCCCATGGACAGATCGAGGGACTCCAGCCGGGCGACGACGGGCGCGGAGGCGACGGCGGCCGCGATCTCGTCCTGGTAGTCGCTGTTGCGCAGACCCAGATGACGCAGGCGCGGCAGCCGGGCCCCGTCGAGGATCGGCGCCACGTCGGAGATCTCGCTGTCACCCCCGTAATTGGCCGTGCCGAGCCACAGGTCGAGCTGTTCGAGAGCGGGCAGGTCGCTGGAGGCGATCCCGCGCACGACCTCGGCCGGCATGCCACCGGTCTCCAGGGTGAGGGAACGCAGCCGCTGGTGCGTGATCGTGCGGAACACGAGCCCGGTGCCGCCCCGCGCGCCGAACTCCTCCAGCTCGGGGAAGGACTCCAGCACCCGTGTGACATCACCCTGGTTGATCCAGGAGATCTCGCACTCCTCCGCTTCCATGTCGCCTATGAAGAGAGCGCGAAGGGCGGGGAACTTCGCACGCGCCTCCACAAGGATGTCGATCACCGGCTTGACGCCGGCGTCGTCGTCGTACGCCTCCTCGCAGGGCCCGGTGACGAGGGCGCGGACCCGTGTGGTGTCGACGGCGGCGCAGAACCGGGCGAAGGCCTCCGGCCAGCCTTCCTCGCTGTCATAGACCTCGGTGGAGACGCGCCAGGCGACGGAGTCGGCCGCGGGCAGCTCCACCCCGCCGGCGTCCTCGCGCAGCGGGAAGTCGAACACGGGCAGCCCGTACGACTGCCGCAGATGCTCCGGGTAGCTCATTCCTCTGCCGCTCCTCGCCTTGTCGCGTTGTGATGTGCTGCAAGTTGTAGCAAGCGGCACTGACAACGCCCGTGGCGGGTCACCGGCCGGCGCCGCTCGCGGGTCGTTGTCAGACCCTCCCCGTACTGTCCGAGACGGATCGGCGCACCGTGCGCCGACGGGGAGGGGACACGTATGTACCGGCAGGGAGACGTGCTGATCGTGCCGCTCGCGGAGACGGCGGTGCCGCCGCATGCCGTGGACGCGCCGGAGGAACCGCGGGATGCGAGAGGGCGGATGGTCCTGGCGCTGGGTGAAGTGACGGGGCATGCGCACGCGGTCGTCGGCCCCGGCCGACTGGTGCGCGAGCCCGGTCCGTTCGGGCCGATGCTGCTGCACCTGCCGGACGGCGGGCGGGTGGTGCACGAGGAGCACGCCCCCATCCCGCTGCCGAAGGGCTGGTACCGGGTGGTGCGGCAGCGGGAGTACGTGCCGGGAGCCGTGCGGCTCGTCGCGGACTGAACGGCGGGCGGACAGCGGACGGCGGAACGACAGGAGCAAGGAGGGGACGCGATGACGGACACTTATGGGGACACGGCGTTCTGGCGGGCCGTCGCGACGGCCACGGAGCCCGCGCGGCGTGCGGAGGCGGAGGCCGGAGTACGCCTCGCCTACCGGAGGGCCGGGCTGGCGGAGCCGGAGCGGATCGTGTGGGCGGCCTCGCCCCGGGACGCGCTGCGGCTGCTGGCCTCGGGCGACGCCCCGACCGGGCCGGAGGCGCGGGGCCGCAGCGTGCGGGAGGAGATCCGCAGCAGGCCGTGGGCGGCCGAGCGGAACCGGTTGCACGAGCGCTTGGGTGCGCGGGGCTGGGGACGGCGGTGGACCCTGACGGGCGCCAGGCTGTGGGAGACGACGCAGGCACTGACGGCACGGATCCGGACGGGTGTCGTCGAGGAGCTGGCCGAGGGACGTGACGAGGAGGCCGGGATCCGGTTGCTGCTCCTCGACGCCGTCCTCGGCCAGCACGACGCCGCCTGGCTGTGCGCGTTCGACCCGGAGGAGGGCTCGGCGCTGGACGGGCTTGCCCGGGTGGCCCGTACGGCCGGGTGGTGGTGGCCGTACGAGCACCTGGCGGTGATCAGCGAGCGGCCGGTGGAGCTGCACCGGGACGAGGCGGGCCGCCTCGACCGTGCGGACGGACCGGCCCTCGCGTACCGGGACGGCTTCGCGCTGTACGCCTGGCGGGGCATGCCGGTGCCGGGGGAGTTCCTGGCGGAGCTCGCGGCGCTGACGGCGGAGCGGATCCGTGACGAGGAGAACGCCGAGCTGCGCCGCGTGATGCTGGAGCACTTCGGTTACGACCGCTATCTGAGCGAGTCCGGGGCACGGCCCGTGCACCGGGACGAGACCGGTGTGCTGTGGCGGATACCGCTGTCGGACGACGAGGACGTGGTGATGGTGGAGGTGGTCAACTCCACGCCGGAGCCGGACGGAACCAGCCGCACCTACTGGCTGCGTGTGCCTCCGTCCACGCGGACCGCGAAGGAGGCCGTGGCCTGGACGTTCGGTCTGGCGGCCGAGGCGTACGAGCCGCTGCGCCAGACCTGACCGCCGGAGGAGCCCGTCAGTCGAAGCTGAGGCTCCCGGTCCGGGTGCGCTTCATCTCGAAGAAGTCGGTGTGCCCCGCGAGGGTGCGGAACGCGTCGAACAGGCGCACCGCCTCCGCCCCGCGCGGGACGGAGTTGAGGACCGGACCGAACCAGACGGCGCCGCCGACGTGCATGGTCGGCGTACCCACGTAGCAGTCGGCCGCCGGGTCCTTGCCCGCGTCGTGGCTGCGCCGCACCGCCTCGTCGTACGCGGGGTCGTGTGCCGCGGCCGCGAGAACGGCGGGCAGGCCGAGCGCGGCAAGGGCGTCGGTGACGACAGCGTCGAAGTCCTGGTTCTTGTCGTGGTGGATCCGGGTGCCGAGGGCCGTGTAGAGGTCACGCAGCACGGACTCACCGTGCTGCTCCGCGGCGGCGGCCGCCACCCGCACCGGGCCGATGGACCTGTCGACGAGGTCCCGGTACCAGTCGGGCAGTTCGTTGCCGAGGTTGTGCAGGTACAGGCTCATGACGTGGAAACGGACGTCGAGGTCGCGGTGGTGCTCGACCTCCAGGATCCAGCGGGAGGTGATCCAGGCGAAGGGGCAAGCGGGATCGAACCAGAAGTCGACGGTGGTGCGGTGCTGTTGATCGGTGCTCATGCCGGGAAGGCTGCCACGCGGCGGCCGGGATGGCCCGGGCCATTCCCGGTGCGGGGCCATGGGCCATTTCCTCCCGCACGTCGAAAGCTGCTGGCCTTCGGCGGACCGTCCTGTCAGGCTTTCGATCATGAGGGAGATGGGGGACGTACACATCGACGTCGTGCCGCTCGGCTCGACGGAGGCGCCGCCCGGAAGGGTCGTGAAGGTCGGTGGAGGACGGCTGTGCGTGCGGACGCGCGACCGCCTGGAGGTGCACCACCGGGAGGAGTTCCTCGCGGGTGTACGTGAGCCGGTAGGTGTGTGCGAGTTGGCGCCCGGGGCGCAGGCGGATGCGCTGCCCGACGGCGGGTTCGTCGTTGCCGGGGCCTCGTCCGTGCGCGCGGTGGCGGGCGGCGGGGCGACCCGGTGGGAGGTTCCGCATGACGCCTGGCACGGCGGTCACCGCCCGCCGCGGGCGCCGGGCGCTCCTGCGGTCAGCCCGTGCGGGCGGTTCGTCGCGGCCACCGTACCCACGCTCCTGTCCACGGAGGAGACCGCGCAACGGGCGGTCCTGGTGCACGACGGGCCACCGCGGCGAGGTTATGGACGGGACCGCCTGCTGTTGCTGGACGCGGTGACCGGGGACATCCGGGCCGAGCAGCCGGTGGCGGCTGTCTCCGGGGCCCTCGCCCTGCGGTGGCGCGAGGACGGCGCGGTGCTCGGGGCGTCCTTCTGGACGGCCTGGTACAGCTGGGCGAGCTACTGGATGGAGCCGTCGGACCACGGTCTGCGGATGCTCGGCGGTGGGATGGACCGCCACGAACTGGCGGGATTCGTGCCCGGGTCGTCGCGACTCGTGACGATCCGCCGCGCCGAGGGCATGAGCCTCGATGACGACCGCTACGAACTGGCTCTGGAGGACGCGTTCGTCCCGCACCGTACGACGGTGCTCGACTTGAACGACCTGTCGTGGGACGTCGAGAACGACGACTTCGGGCACGCGTACCCGCTGGACGCGGCGCATGTCCTGGTGACCGCCGACTGGGTACCCCGGCAAGGGCCCATGGAGCAGACCCACTGGCTCCTGGCGTCGGTATCGCTGCGCCCGCTGGGGCGGTTGCGCTACCCCCGGCCGGTGACGGACACCGTCGTCGCTCTCGGCGACGGCACGTGGCTCACCCACGACGGCGGTCGGCTCCACCGCTGGAGGCGGGCCTGACCGTCGGCTCCGCACGCGGGGCACGACACCGGCAGGGGAGCCGGCACCCCGGGTGACGATCTAAGGCTTGTCCCGCATTCTTCGCGATTCTTCGCGGGTGCTGACGGTGGGCGGTCAGCGCCTCTCCATCAGTGTCGAGTAAGCCCTCTCAAGGCCTTGGGCGTAGCCAGCCCCCAACTCGACGTAGACGTGCCCGCTGGCCGCACAGGCTTCACGCAGGGCAGTGCTTTGTTCCCTGACCCACACGGCGATGTCCCGATAGGTGGTGTCATCGGCTCCGTCGAGCCAGTCCGGGGCGGCCCTCAAGTGTTCGGTGGTCAGCTCCGCGTTCCCAAGGAAGACGCAGCTCAGTGGCATCCCGAGACCAGCGGCGGCGGTGGCTGCCGCCGGCGTGACGATGTCGCCCTCGACCACATAGCCGTCCAGGGGATCGGAGTCGTCGAGGCTCTCCGCGGTGGCACGGATGAACTCAACCAGGAAGGGCTGCGCCGGTACGGCCTTGTCCGGGTGCGTGCCGTGGCGCACGCCGTGCTGGGGGGCGGCGCGCTGCAGCATCGAAACCAGAGCGTCGGTCGGGCATCCGGGGATGCCGTCCCGTTCCAGCAGCATCCACGCGAGGGTGCTCTTGCCCACCCGTGGCGGGCCGCCTATCAGGTAGATCACGTGCAGACAGTACCCCGGGCGGAAGTTCGGGTGATCTCGCGGTGGCAAAGTCGCCACCAACTTGACGCTGCGCCAGCTCGCCCCGCTGTTCGGCATCTCGAAGTCCGCGGCCGACCGCATCATCATGAGCGGCATCGCCCGAGTGCACAACCTGGCCCTCGCCGGATATGCGAACAGCCCTGCGGGGCAGCGGTGCTTGCGACCCTCAGAAGATCATTGCGGAACAAGCCCTAGGGTGGGCCACCATGTGGCCAGAACAGCAACAGCCGTTGAGCGGTGACCAGAACCCCGGGGGAGGGCAGCCCAACCCCTATGCGCAGCCGTACCCGCCCACCGTTCCGCAGAGTGCTCCGGTTCCGGCCGTCATGTCGCAGCCCAAGCCCCCGCGGGGCTCCGGAAGGACGGCCGCGGTCGTCGCCGTGGTCGCGGCCGCCGTGGTCGCCGCCGCGGCCGGTGTCACCGGCTACCTCGTCCTGGGCATTTACGACAAGCCCGCGCCCCGTCCCGGCCCCGCGGCCGGCGACGCCTCCCCGTCCGTGCCCCCGGACGACCGCGGCGCCGGCACCGCCCACCGGCCCGTCATCCCCGGGTGGAAGACCGTGGTCAACACCAAGAGGGGCATAGCCTTCGACGTTCCGCCGGAATGGGCTCCCAAGGCGGCCTCCTGGGTGAGCTGGGTCAGCGACCGCAAGGACCCCGAGGACACGCCCCTCATCGGCTTCGCCGCGCCGGCGATGCTCAAGGAACAGTGGTGCCGGTCGGACGACGACAGGGACGGCGTTCCCGAGGACACCCCGCTCGCCTCCGCGGGCTCCCGCAACGAGAAGGACGCCAGGACCCCCGAGGAAGCCGCCCGCAAGAGCGTGGAGCTGTGGGTGTTCGGGGCCTACGCCCAGCCCGACCGGAGCAAGGTGAAGCTCGGGGCGCTCATGCCCTACACCACTGCCTCCGGCCTGAAGGGCACGGTGGCTACCGCTTCGTCGTCCGGCGCGTCCGGCCCCGGCAAGTGCGACACCGACGGCACGGCCACGACCTTCGCCTTCACAAGCCCGAAGGGCGACATCCTCTCGTGGACCTTCCTGGGCGTGACCGGCGTGCCCGACCAGGTCCCCGACGACACCGTCCGGCGGATCCTCGGCACCGTACGCCTCACGGGCGAGTCCCCCTGAGACCCGTAGGCACTGTCGACCAGGTGGGCGATCAGGTGGGGGAGTACAGCACCAACGCGTAGAACCCGCGATGCCGATCGTGGACAGCTCGCTGAAGGGCCGAGCGGCGCCGGTCGCACGGGGCCGGGGCCGTGCGCTTCCGGGCCAGGCACAACTCGGGGAAGCGGCGGATCTCGTTGACCACCAGGTGGCGCAGCGCCACCCTCACGGGCCGGATCATGCCCTTCTCCCAGGCCTCCGCGGTCCCGACCAGTGCGGTGCGGAGGCCGTCCCCGTTCAGCGGCGGCGCGGTGGTGCCTTCGACGGCTTTGCCCAGGACCACTTCGAGCGCGTCCCCGATGACCGCCGGGAACAACGCGGTTACGAGTGGACCCCTTGCCTGAAGCGAACCGAGCCGAACCGAGCCGAACCGAGCCGGCGGGGGCATCGCGTGGAGATTTCTACTCGGGGGTAGGCCCGAGCGGCCCTCCTGCTGTACGGTCCGTCCGACAGCTTGCTTACATCTTGTCTAACAGGGAACGCCGCTCGATCCGAGGAGCCCCAGCATGGCTAGCAGCACTGTCCGGCAGGAGACCCAGAACGGGCCCCACGCACACGATGTCGCCCGCCGCCTGCTCGACTCGGCCGCGACACTGTCGTACGACCCGGCCACCGAGGTCGACTGGGAAACGCCCCTGGACAAGAACTTCCACGGCGCCAGCCCCGAGTGGAGCACCCTCTACGGCACGGCCTACTGGCGCGAGATGGACGACGCGCAACGCAAGGAACTGACGCGCCAGGAGGCCGCGTCGGTGGCCAGCACCGGCATCTGGTTCGAGATGATCCTCCAGCAGATGGTGCTCCGTGACATCTACGCCAAGGACCCGACCGAGCCGGGCTTCCAATGGGCCCTGACCGAGATCGCCGACGAGTGCCGGCACTCGATCATGTTCGCCCGCGGAGCGAAGAAGCTCGGGGCACCGGCCTACCGGCCGCGCCGGATCGCCGTCGAACTCGGCCGCGCCTTCAAGACGATCGCGTTCGGTGAGGCCGCATACGCCGCCATCCTCGTGGCCGAGGAGGTGCTCGACGTCATGCAGCGCGACTGGATGCGCGACGAGCGCGTCGTGCCGTTCGTACGCACCATCAACAACATCCATGTCGTCGAGGAGTCACGGCACATGAAGTTCGCCCGCGACGAGACGCGCAGGCGCCTCGCGAACGCCGGGTGGCTGCGCCGTCAGATCCACGCCGTCCTCATCGCCATCGCGTCCTACGTCATCGTCACCAGCATGGTGAACAAGGACGTGTACCGGAACGCCGGCCTCGACCGCGAGCGCGCCGTCCGTGAGGCCAGGGCCAATGAGCACCACAAGTCCCTGATGCGGTCGAGCTGCGCCGGGCTCATGGAGTTCCTGGCCTCCGCCCGCCTGCTCACCCGGCCGGCCCTGGTGTTCTACAAGCGCGCCCACCTGATCTGACCCGAGCGGGACTGAGCCGACGACATGACCTACGCCATCACCCAGACCTGTTGCAGCGACGCCACCTGCGTCGCCGTATGCCCCGTCAACTGCATCCACCCCACCCCCGACGAGCCGGAGTTCGGCACCACGGACATGCTGTACATCGATCCGCGGTCCTGCATCGACTGCGGCGCCTGCGCCGACGCCTGCCCGGTGGACGCGATCTTCCCGGTCGACGGCCTGGCCGAGTCGCAGAAGGAGTTCGCCGGGATCAACGCGTCGTACTTCCGCGACGAACAGCCCTCCACCGTCGACGACGGGCCCAACTTCCACCCCTGGGGCGCGCCACGCTTCGAGCGCAGCCTGCCCGCGGACTTCGCCCCGATCCGGGTCGCGGTCGTCGGCACCGGCCCGGCCGGCATGTACGCCGCCGAAGACCTCCTGCTGCACACCAACGCCGAGGTGACACTGGTCGACCGCCTGCCGGTGGCGGGCGGCCTCGTGCGGTACGGCGTGGCTCCGGATCACCCCGGGACCAAGAAGATCGGCGACACCTTCGCGCGGTTCCACTCCCATCCCCGCGTGCGGATGCACCTCGGCATCGACGTGGGCCGGGACATCACGGCGGAGGAACTCGCCGCCCACCACCACGCGGTCGTGTACGCGGTGGGCGCCTCCGCCGACCGCCGGCTCGCCATCCCCGGCGAGGACCTCCCCGGCAGCCTCTCCGCCACCACGTTCGTCTCCTGGTACAACGCCCACCCGGACGTCACGGCGGACGCCGTCGAACTGTCCGGCGAGCGGGTGGTCGTGGTCGGCAACGGCAACGTCGCCCTCGACATCGCCCGGATCCTCGTGTCGGATGCCGACGCGCTGGCCGCCACCGACATCGCCGATCACGCGCTGACGGCCCTGCGCACGGCGCCGGTGCGCGAGGTCGTGCTGCTCGGGCGGCGCGGCCCCGAGGACGCCGCGTACACCAGGTCCGAACTGCGCGCCCTGCGCCACCTGGAGGGTGTGGACCTGGTGGTCGACGACCACGACCCGCGCATCGGCGAGGCGATCGACGGGGCCGGAGCGGCGGACAAGGCCGCGCTGCTGCGGGACGTCACCCGTGAGGGGATCGACTGGTCGCGGCCGCCGGCGCCGGGGCGCCGCATCGTGTTCCGCTTCCACTCCGCGCCCCTGGAGGCCCTCGGCGACGACAAGGTCCGCGCCGTACGCGTCACGGGACGGAGCGCGGAGCGGACGATACCGGCCGGCATGCTGCTGCGCGCGGTCGGCTACCGCGGGGTGCCCGTACCGGGCCTGCCCTTCGACGATGCCACCGGCACCGTTCCGCACGAGGCGGGCCGGGTACCGGGCCGGCCGGGTACGTACGTCGTCGGATGGATCAAGCGCGGCCCCTCCGGCGGCATCGGGACCAACCGCGGCTGCGCCGCCGAGACGGTGGGGACGCTGCTCGCCGACGCGGTCGCCGGGGCGCTGCCCGAGCCGGCGCACCCGGCGAAGGACTTCCCCCGGCTGCTACGGCGCCGCAGCCGCGGAGTCGTCGACGCCCGCGGGCTGGCCGCCATCGACCGGGCCGAGCTCACCCGGGGCCGCCGCGACGGCCGGCCCAGGGTCAAACTGACCACGATCGAGGAGCTGACGGCGACGGCGAAGCGCGGCCGCTGGGGTCCGCGCGCCTGAACGGCCCCACCGGCCACGGCGGCCACCGCGAGACCGTGCCCCGACGCACTCCTCAGCGTTGCGTACGAGCACCCCGGCGCGACCACGCCGTCCCGGCGCCCGGCAGCCCGACCGGGCGACCCGGGCCGAACCAGCCGCCGAACCAGCCGCCGCACCGGCCCCCGGCCCCGGGCCCGCAGGCCCCGGCCAAGCACCCCCGGCCGCCATGTCGTGCGGCACTCCCACGCGCCATGGCGACCGGTGCGGCCCCTCCGGGACGGTCATCGGGTCTCCCGTCCGGCGGGGGCGCCCCGGAACCGAGCCCACGAGGCCGACCCGTATCGATCGGCACTCGCCGAAAGGGGCCGATGCGGCCAACGTCTCCGTTCCGGCGCAGCGGTGCGGGCCGAGCTCGCCGGGTGACTCCTCGCGCGATGCGCCGACACATGGGACCACGCACGCGTCACGGCCATGAGCTGTCCGCCGCAGGACCGACCCTCCTGCTTTACGTCCCCCTCGGTCCTGTCGCGGACACGCGGTCCCCGGGTCCACCCCTGCCGGCGGCTCTCCGTACCCCCGCGATCCCGCCATCTCCGGGGGCAGGGCCTCGTCACATCGCGAACGGAAGGCCATCATGCCGTCCATGCCACAAGCGTTCCCGGGCTCCCTGCCCGTCATCGATCTCTCCATGGCCGACGACCCCGCGACCCGGGAGTCGTTCCACAAGGAACTCCACGACGCCGCGCACGCCGTCGGGTTCCTCCATCTGACCGGGCACGGCGTCAGCCCGGCGGAGACGGACCGGATCCTCCGCGTCACCAGGGAGTTCTTCGCGCTGCCGGAGGCCGATCGGCTGGCCGTGAGCAATCTGCGTTCGCCGCACTTCCGCGGCTACACCCGCGTCGGGCACGAACTCACCGGCGGCCGCTCCGACTGGCGCGATCAGCTCGACGTCGGCGCCGAACGACCCGCGCCCGCGCTGGGCCCGCACGACCCGGCGTACCTGTGGCTGGAGGGCCCCAACCAGTGGCCCGCCGCCCTGCCGGAGCTCCGTACGGTGGTGCTCGCCTGGCAGGACCGGCTGGCAACGGTGGCCCACCGGCTGCTGCGGGAACTGCTCGTGTCCATCGGGGCGCCCGGCGACTTCTTCGACGAGGCGTTCGCCGAGCGACCCCACCTGCACACCAAGCTGATCCGGTACCCCGGATCGGCGCCCTCCGGCAGCGGCCAGGGGGTGGGCGCCCACAAGGACTACGGCTTCCTGACGCTGCTGCTCCAGGACGGTGTGGGCGGTTTGCAGGTCCGCTCCGGTGACACGTTCCTCGAAGTGCCGCCCCTGCCGGGCGCGTTCGTCGTGAACCTCGGCGAACTGCTGGAGATAGCGACGAACGGCTACCTCGCGGCGACCGACCACCGGGTCGTCAGCCCGCCGGGCGCGGTGGAGCGCTTCTCCGTGCCCTTCTTCTACAACCCCCGCCTCGACGCCGTCATCGACACCGTCCCGGGTGCCTATCTGAGCCAGGCGCCGGGCATCGAGCACGACCACACCAACCCTCTGCACGCCGAGTACGGCCGCAACGAGCTCAAGGGCTGGATCCGGGCCCATCCCGAGGTCGCCCGCCGCCACCACCCCGAGCTGGTCGACGCCGACTGAGACCGACCGGCGGTACGGGCACCGGGACCCGGACCCGCACCGCACCGGTCAGCAGGCCTGGGGCCAGGTGCCCGGCCGGGACCTCGGGCAGTTTGTTCTTCAACCCGGCCGACAGGCCCCGGTCATGCGCCGTCTTTGCGATCACCGGGTTGGCGCGTTCCGCCGTTCCGTACGCCCCCGCGCCCGGTCTACGCGTACCGGGAGACCCGCCGGCCGGTCGCGTCGGTGCCGTACCAGTCGAGGCACAGCACGGTGGCGTCGTCCGCCAGCCGGTCGCGGCACGCCGTCCGCACCGAGCCGACCAGGGCGGTGACCGTCTCGCGCGGATGGAGTCCGCGGGTGTCGCGGACCACGGCGGGCAGGTCCACTGCCGCCGCGGCGCGTTCCTGCATCCCGTCGGTGAGCATGATCAGCCGGTCACCGGGACGCAGGCCCAGTTCCTGCACCTTGTACGGGGTGGGGGAGGGCACCCCGAAGGGGAGGTTGACGGAGAGGGCGAGCTCCTCCACCGTGTCGTCCCGCAACCGCAAGGGGCGCGGGTGACCGGCGTTGACCAGTTGGACGCCGCCCCTGTCAAGGTCGATGCGGAGCAACTGGCCGGTGGCGATGCCGCAGCCGTGGTCGACCAGGGCCTGATGCGCCCGGCGGGCCTGCTCCGCGATGCCGCAACCCGCCCGTCTGGCGCCCCTGAGCGCTCCCACCAGAAGGGTGGCCAGCAAGGCGGATTGGGTGTCGTGCCCCATCGCGTCGGTGATGGACAGGTGCAGTGTTTCGCGGTCCAGCGCGTAGTCGTACGTATCACCACCGATGTCATCGGCGGGCACCAGTCCACCGGCCACGGAGAACTGTGCCGCCTCACAACACGAGGCCGACGGCAGCAGGTTGTGCTGGATCTCGGCGGCCAGGCTGGTCGGCGTGGTACGCCGACTGCAGTGGTAGAGGTCGGTGAACCGCCGGTCCGTGACGATGATGTACGCCAACGCCCGTGCCGCCTCGTTCACTTGGCGCAAAATCAGCTCGTCCGTGTGCGGCAGCGTCATCTCCAGGACGCCGATGCAGTCGCCCCGGTTGGTGACCGGCGCGACGACCCGCCGGGCGCCGGCGCCGTCCGGCTGCACATGCAGGCGTTGTGACAGCAGCACCTTCTCGTACACACTGCCGCGCAGGCCGATGCGCGTGGTCCCGTCCCCGCTCCGTTCGGTCCGCACTCCATCGGCGATGGCCAGCCGGACCAGTTTCTCCCCGATGAGATCCGCGAACAGGAAGGAGACGCACACCGCGTGAAAGCGCTTTTGCAGGTGACGGGCGACGACGTCGACGGACTCCACCGGGGAAGCGTCCGCCGCCTCGGCCAACACGTCCCCGAGTCTCAGAGCTTCACCGTCCACAGCAGCCTCCCTTCGCTGCCGCTACTTCTTCCCCCCGTTGTCCGGTTCTCACCTCCGAGTCGATGGCCACGACCGACGTGCACCCTAAGGACTGAAGGGCGTGTTCAGTCGGTGTCATTCGGGGGGAAGCGGACGATCAGCAGCGCCCGGTCGTCGGGCATGTCGGTGTCGGGCTGCTCGTGGAGGAGTAGTTCACATGTGTCCTGCGCGTCGAGACCGACGGTCGTGGCCGCCGTACGGGCGAGGCGGTCCAGGCCCACGTCGAGACTCTCGCCCCGGCGTTCGATGAGGCCATCGGTGTAGAACACCAGCGTCGAGTCCGGCGGGAGTGTGATCTCCGACTGCGGGAAGCGGGTGAACGGCACCGGGCCGAGCGGTGGGGCGAGCGCGTTGTTCAGGTACTCGGTGGAACCGTCGGCGTGGACCAGCAGGGGCGGCGGGTGCCCCGCCCGGGTGTAGCGCAGGGTCCGGTCGCGGTGGTGGTACGTGGCGTAGCAGGCGGTGGCCATCAGCCCTTCGTGGTATGTGCCCAGGAAGTCGTTCAGCTCCGCCATCACCGCCGGCAGGTGCTCGCTGTGCCGACGGGAGATGCTGCGGAGCACGGTGCTGATCTGGGCCATGGCCGTGGCCTCGGCGATGCCGTGACCGGCGACGTCACCGATGGTGAAGCCGACGGTGTCCTCGCCGAGCAGGTGGACGTCGTACCAGTCACCGCCGACGTCCACCATGTGCGTACCGGGGGCGTATCCGCTGGCGATGTCCAGACCGTCGACCTCCGGCAGGCGGGGCAGCAGACTGCGCTGGAGCCGTACGGCCAGGCGATGCTCGTGCTCGAACAGACCGGCGCGGCGCACGGCTTGGGCGATCTGCTGGGCGATGGCGGTGGTGTAGTCGACGTCCGGCTCGGCTCCCGGGGCGTGGTGCACCACCAGGCTGCCCAGGACGACACCTTCCGCCTCCAGCGGCACACGGTGCGACGTGTCCTGGGACGGAGCGGCGGGTGAGGCACCGTGCAGCTGGTCGAGATCGGTCCAGGACGCGGTCGTGACCGGAAGCGTGTCGCTGGGCGCGAGAGAGGGCACGATCCGACGCGGATGCAGCTCCAGGGTCACATCCACCGCGTCGAGGGCCTGTGGCGCGCTCTTGTGCACTGCCTCGCACACCTCGGTCAGATTGGCGCTCGCGGCGAGCGCGGCCGTGAGCCGGTACAGGCGCTGCATCCGGGCGCGGGCCTCGGTCTCGGCGCGCAGCAGCCTGTCCCGCTGCTCGGCGATCGCCCGGCGGTAGGCCATCTGCTGGTGCATGAGACTGACCCGCTGGCTGAGGGCCACGAACCGGTCACTGACGTCGAGCCGGGACAGGTGGAGCTGGAGCGCCGGCTCGGGGCCCTGCCACCACGTGGCGCGCGCACCGTGGCACCGCAGCCGCACCGGACGGCCCTCGCCGTCACGTGCCGTCATGACTCCGGGGAGAGCTGATCCGCTGCGCAGCCACTGCGCCAGCTGTTTCGACACCGCGTCGGCGTCGAGCACCAGCTCGAGCAGGTGCGCACCGGGCCGGAGGGTGTCCACGGTCCGGTACGTCGCGGGGTTGACGGTCAGGATCCTGCCCGAGGCGGTGCACACGAGGACCGCGTGCGGGAGGAGCTTCGCCACGGCGCGGAAAGCCGCCAGGTCCATCTCACTCCCCCGCTGGGACCGTCGGGGCGGCGCCGGCGGACCCCGGCGGATGCGCGTCGCCGAAGTACTCGCGGCCGGGTTCGTCGTCCATGTCCAGGTCGGGGGTGAGATGCACGACGACCCGGCAGCCCGAGCTGCCGCGGGCGATCGTCTCCTCCAGCTCGACACGGGCGTAACCGAGGTTCTGGGCGGCGATGGTGCCGAAGACGTTCGACGTCATCATGCACATGGACTCCCTGCCCAGCACCTTCTCGGCGAACGGGCAGCTGCGGCTGCCCAGGACGATTCTCTCGTCGTCCTGGGAGATGATGTAGAAATCACCCTTGATGCGCTGCTTGAGATCGACCAGGACGTCGGCGACTTGCTCCCTGGTGAGCCGCCGCACACCGAGGGCCGCCGTGTACGCGTGGTTGATCTGCGAGCCGACCGACTGGCCGACCAGGCTGATGTAACCGGAGGCTTCTTCCAGCCCGACCACGGACTCCAGGGAAGTCGCCAGTTCCCGGATGAGGCCGCGCATGAACACGTCGCGGTCCAGGCCCACGTCCGCTTTCCTCGCCGACTCCACGGCCGCTCCCTTCCACGTGGCGGAGCACCGTGCGGTCAGCCGGCGCCTAGGTCATCGGCAAGACAATGACCCACCGACCCCATGGCCCGAGGATATGCCTCTCGGCACTCCTTGCTGAACCCTTGCTTCAACGACCAAAGACAGGGTAGGAGAAGGCACCGGCTCCACGCGCCGGAAGCCCAGGCGGAACGCCCCTGGGGGTTACCGCTCGCGCCTACGACCTAGGCGCCCAGCCCGAGCACAGCCACTTCGAGGGGGAGTGCGGGGCGTGCGGGAAGGGGCGGGGGCGTCTGGGCACGGCCCGTGTGCGTGGCCGGGACGGCGTGCAGCGCCCTGATGCCGTCGGCCGCCCACCCCGCGTCCGTCTCGGGGAGGGAAAGGACCATGCGCCGGCCGTCGGCCAGGGTGGTTTCGAGCTTGTCCGGGTCGTTCTCCTGCATGGCAACTCACTTCCGTGGATACGACACGCTGTTCATGTCCAGCCTCGTCATGAAGGACGACGGTACGAGGAGAAAGGTTCACCTCCTCATCCCCTCCGCGAGGTGTTCGCGGGGGAACGGACCCATGGCCGGGCTTCTCCGGGCACCCTCCGGCCCTGCCTGCCGACCCCAGAAGTCGCACTCGTGGTCGGCAGCCAACCCCGAACGGGGTGCGGACGTCCCGGTGCCCGGTGCTGACCCTCGAGTCCTGGGACGTACCGGGCACCCGGTGCGGGCGAACGCTCCCCAGTGGCCCTTCACAAGGCCGGCCGCCCAGGCGGAGCCGGGTGGAACACGTCCCCGCCCTGAGCGCAGAGCCGCCAGGACGGGGAGCCCTTGTGTCGTACGGCTACGGGCGCAGGCCGGTGAGGAGCGTCGCGGTCCTGGCGAAGTCGACGCTGCCGGCGTTCCAGTCGGGAGCGATGGGCGTGATGGACACCTTGTCGGCGCTGATCGCCGCCACGTCGCCGCCCTCCTCGGCCGTCGCGGGGACCAGGCCGAGGTCCACCTTCCAGGTCCCGTCACCGGAATCGGTGTAGTCCGCCCTGAGCACGGGCTGCGGATCCTGGGCCGTCACGGCGGCACCGCGAGCGGTCCCCCTCCCGTCCGCACCGACCACCGGGTGATTGACGTTCAGGCCCACACCCTCGGGCAGGAGCCGCCCGTTCTTCGCCCGCGCCTGGAGCCGCTCGATGAGTTTGACGGTGAAGTCGTTGGTGGGCCGCATGGCGTTGAAGATGGGCTCCGGAACGGGGACCGCGAGTCCACCGGTGCTCACCGCGATCGAGGGCACACCGTGTTCCAGAGCGGCCACCGCGCCGCCGACCGTCCCGGAATGGGTGGCGAGAGCGGCGACGTTGGGACCGAAGTTGGTGCCGGACACCACGAGGTCGGGCGCGCGGTCGGCGAACACTTCGGACATGCCGAACGATACGGAGTCCCCGGGTGTGCCGTCGACGGCCCACACGCGGGGCTCGGGGTGCTTCACCGTGACGGTGGTACCACTCGTCAACTTCGTCCCGGAGCCGCTCTGATTGGTGAGCGGGGCGACGATGGTGACGTCGTGACCGGCGGCGGTGAGACGCTGGAACATCAGGCGGATGCCAGGAGCGTTGTAACCGTCGTCGTTGGTCAGCAGGATGCGCAGCGGATCGGACGGCGCGGCCTGCGGAGCGGCGGTCGCCGGCACCGTACCGGCAAGGGCCGGTGTACACAGCAGCAGGGTGGCAACGGGCAGGAGTCGCTTACGTCTCACGGTGTGCTCCTTCGACGGGAGAGGCGGAGGGGGACGGGAGTGGGGAAGACGGTCCGGCGGGCGCACGACCCCCGGCGTGCGCCCGCCGGGGACTGGGAAGGAGCGGAAGGCGTCAGCGCACTCCGCGGATCGGCAGGATGGCCAGCGCGCCCAACAGCGACAGGGCGCCGCCGACGAGGAACAGCGGCGTGTAACCGCCCAGGGCGGTCACGATGGCCGAGGCGACGAAGGGGGCGACGATCTGTGGTCCGGCGTTGGCGATGTTCAGTACGCCCATGTCACGGGCGGCGTCCTCCGCACGCGGGAGGACGAGGGTGACCACCGCCGTGTCGACCGCCATGAAACAGCCGAACGCAAGGCCGTTGAGGGCGCTGAAGGTGAGCATGCCGGCCCAGGTCGGGCTGATCACCGGCACCGCCATCACGATTCCGGCGAGCGCCGCCGACACACCGACGAAGACCTTCCGCCGGTTCCACCGGTCGGACAGCAGGCCTCCCACCACCGTGGACAGGGCCATCGCGGCCATCGACACCGGCGTCAGCACCGCCATGGCCTCGGCCGGCTCCAGGCCGGCGGGCAGTGCGATGTGGTCGTCCAGGATGTACAGCTGGTAGCCCACGACGGAGAAGTAGCCGAGCACCATCAGAGCCCGCCCGACGAACGCCCACCGGAAGTCGTGGTTGGTCAGGGCGGACAGGAAGGCGGCCAGCCGTTCGCGCCGGGGGACGGAGGGGGCGGGCTCCCGCCGCGGTACGTCGCGGCAGAAGGCGGTGAGGAGGAGCGCCGCACCGGCCACCACGGCACCGAGCACCAGGTAGCCGACGGTCAACCGGTCTGCCGTCCGGGAAGCGATCATCACGCCGACGGTGCCGCCGATCGGCAGTCCCAGTCCGACCAGGGCGGAGGCCGTGCCGCGGCGGGCAGCCGGTATCCGGTCGGGTACGACGGCGGTGACGGCGGCCTGGTAGACGTTCATCGTCGCCTGCACCAGGCACCATCCGATGCCGACCAGCACAGCGGTGTGCACACTGCCGAGGAACGCCAGTCCCGCGAGGGAGGCGAACGCCCCACCGAGGATCCACGGGTTCCTGCGGCCGGTGCGGTCCGACAGCGCGCCGGCGATCGGATTGCACGCGGTCGCGAAGACCGAGCTCACACCGCCCACGATGCCCAGGATGGCGACTTTGTTCGCGGGGTCGATCATGGCGATGTGGGTCGGCAGGAGTACCGCCCCCACCCCCATGTAGACAGCGAGCATGGAGGAGTTGGCGACCAGGAGAAGCAGCATCAGGCCGCGCCGGTGCGGTGCGGGTGCCGTCTCGGGCGCCTTGGGCCGGATCGGCTGGATCAGGTCATCGCTGGTCATGGCGACCACCGGGGCGTGTGGGTGTGTGGGCCGCGTGGGCCGCGTGGGCCGCGGTGCAAGGGAATGGGGCATGCATGTCGACTCCTCGGGAGCGGAGTGGAGCGCTGAGCTGAGACCTGTGGGCCGTGAGCGGGAGCGGGGAGGGGGAAGCGCCGGACGACGGTGGGTGGTTACACGTGTCATCGGCGATCGGTACGCCTTGTGTAGCACCCGGGAGGCGCCTTGGGTAGGCCCTGGCGCGATTCGGCTGCCAACCGTGACCGCCCACCTGGGGCGATGCAGTGACACGTGTAGCCACTTGCGGGGCGATCTGGTGGCTGCCGTTGTGGACGGGTAGATGTGGGCCTGGAAGCACCGCCTGGGCAGCACACTGCCGTTGCGGCCGGTGCGGTGCGGCCGCTTGGTGCGGTCAGGGCGGCCGGCCGGTTGGACGTGGTCGTTGCCGTGCTTCATGCGGACCGCAGCAAGTCCGCCACGTAACGCGTGTAACCTGAACGGGCAGGTCAGAGAGGGTGGAGGAAGCGGGGAAGGCGTCATGGGCAAGGAGTCGACCACACCGGCGGCGGTCACCAGCGCGGATGTGGCGCGCCTGGCGGGCGTGTCACGGGCCACCGTGTCCTTCGTCCTCAACAACACCCAGGCGCACCGGGTCAGCGACACCACACGGGCCCGTGTGCTGGCCGCGGCCGACCAGTTGGGGTACGTGCCGCACGCCGCCGCCCGATCGCTGAGGGCCGGCCGGAGCAACCTCGTACTGATGCCCGCCTCCGTCTCGGCGGCGGGGCGCCTGGTCAGCACGTGGATGGACGACCTTCACGGCGAACTCGAACGCCACGGGTACACGACCGTGCTGCACGCCGGGCGGTTCCCCGACGCCATGAGCGCCGCCCGGGCGTGGGCCGAACTGCGTCCGGCGGCGGTGGTCGCGCTCGACGGCGACAGCCTGACCGGTCGGGCCGTGGACGTCCTGCGCCGGGCCGGGGTACGTGGTGTGCTGGCGTTCGCCTCCGGACGGGTGGACGGCGTCCACGCCGTCGACTTCGACCATGCGCGCATCGGCGCGCTCGCCGCCGAACACCTCGTCTCCCGTGGGCGGCGGAGTCTCGGCGTGATCATGCCCCAGGAGCGTGGCCTGAGCACCTTCGCCCGGCCGCGCCTGGCCGGAGCCCAGGGCGTCGCCTCTCGCAGTACGGCGACCGTCACCCCGGTGGAGATGGCCTACACCCATGAATCAGCCGCCGAACTGGCCCGTCAGTGCGGTGAGTTGGGCCTGGACGGTGTGTTCGCCTACAACGACGAGTACGCGGCGCTGCTGCTGCACGCCCTCCGCAACAGGGGCGTCCCCGTCCCGGAGGAGGTGGCCGTCGTCGGGTCCGACGACCTGGTGCTGTCGGCACTGCAACAGCCGCCGCTCACCACCGTACGGCTGGACCTGCCCACGCCCGCGAGCATCGCCGACGCCCTGCACGAGCTGGTCGATCGCGGCGTACCGCCCGAGGTCCCGGGCGTGGAGCCCGTCCTCGTGCACCGTCAGTCGTCGTGACCGCCCGGCCGTGACAGGCCGGCAAGTCGGCCGCCGGGCGCGGGGCACCGTCATGGCGGCGTCCCGCGGCACGGTGCGGCGTCGGACGGTCAGGCGCCCAGGTGGCGGGCGAGGAACGCGACGCTCTCGGTGACGATCGGCGTCACGTCCGGCGTACCGAGGAAGATGTGGTCGGCGCCCTCCACCGGCCGGAGGGTCACCTCGGTACCCGCCCGCCGGAGGGCTCGGGCGAGGGTTTCGCTCTGGCTGTACGGCACGAGGCCGTCCGCCGTCCCGTGGATCAGGAGGAACGGCGGGGCAGTCGCCGCCTCCGCGTACGTGACCGGGCTGGCGGCACGTGCGAGGTCCGGCAACTGTTCGGCGTCGCAACCGAGCAGGGACGTGAAGGGGTTGGGGTAGTCGGCGCCGGAGGGAGCGGGCGGCAGGGCGTGCGAGAGCAGTGGCGTGAGGTCGGACACTCCGTACCAGTCGACGACCGCCCGGACGCCGCTGTCCTCGTCGCGTACGCCGACGTCGCCTTCCAGTGCCGCGCCGCCGGCACCGTTCGTACCGACGAGCCCGGCGAGGGCGGCCAGGTGGCCGCCGGCCGACTCGCCCCAGACGCCGATCCTGTCCTTGTCGATGCCCAGGCCCGCGGCGAAGCGGCGCACGTAGCGGATGGCGGCCTTCACGTCGTGCACCTGGGCCGGGAACGGTGCCTCCAGGCTGTGGCGGTAGTCGATGCTCACCAGAGCGAGACCGGCGCCCAGGGCCGCGCCGTGCAACAACTCGACGGGAACGGTCGGCGGCGGAAAGCGGCGGTCACCCTCCAGCCAGCCGCCCCCGTGGATCCACACCACGGCCGGCACCGGACCGTCGGACGCGGGGACCCGCGCATCGAGCAGACGCGGCCGGTATCCGGGGGTGCTCGCGTAAGTGACTCCCTCGAAGACGCGTACACCGTCCTGGCCGACCAAGGGCGGAGCGGGGGCGAGGAAGGCGGGCGGCGGCCATCCCGTGTCGAGACCGCCGGGTGGCGGGACTGCGGAGGCTGCGGGGGCTGTGGAGGGTGATTGCGTCATGTCCGCTCCTTCTGCTGGGCGTGGATCCGGTGGGCGCTGCGCCGGGGTGGGCGCGTGGGGCTCGACTGCTTCGGTTACACGTGTAACAGGGCTTCTGGCGGCGCAGTATATGCCCCGCGCTGAAGTGTGGAGAGCCCTCAGCGCGCAGAAGTTGCACGAACTTGATGCCGCTCCACAGCCGCCGGAGGCCGGATTGAGCGACCGGCGTACCTCGACCCGGGCCTGCCGGAGAACTCCTGCCCGAGGACCGGAACGCGACCTCCGCGCGCCGCCTCTTCCAGCAACTGCACGCCGTGCTCGCGGAGCCGAGCGTGCCGTACGTACATGAAGCGACCGGTCGCCAGGACCGGGCGGCGGGCGACCGGCCGCCGCCGGAGCAGGCCCGGCCGCCCCGGCCGGTCAGCCGCGCGCGCCGAACACCTGGGTCCACCACGGCCCGCCCGGCCCCTCGTGGATGCCGAGGCCGATCTCCTTGAACGAGCAGTTGAGGATGTTGGCACGGTGACCCGGGCTGTTCATCCAGGAGTCCATGACCGAAGAGGGGGTCTGCTGGCCACGGGCTATGTTCTCGCCGTACGTCGACCACTGGTAGCCCGCCGCCGTGACCCGCTCGCCCGGGCCCTCGCCGTCGGGGTTCGTGTGGTCGAAGTAGCCCCGCGCGGCCATGTCGTCGGAGTGGCGGCGTGCCGCCGTGTCCAGCAGGCCGTTCTGGCTCACCGGGCCGCACCCGTTCTTCGACCGCTCCGTATTGACCAGCTGGGTCACCTGCTCCGCGAACGAGCCGGACGGAGCCTCCGGCCGCTCGGGCTGCGGGACGGACCGCGTGCGGGAGGGGGACGGCTCCGGAGGCGGCTTGGGTGCCGTCCGGCTGGGCGTCGGCTTGGGCGTCGGCTTCTTGGACGCCGACGCCGAGGGCGACGGGCTCGCAGAGGCGGACGGTGATGCCGAGGCCGACGGGCTCGCGCTCTTCCGGGCCGGGGCGGAAGAGGGCGCGAGCGGTGTGCGGGACGGTTCGGCCGCGTTCTGCGTACGTACCTCCCGGCCGCCCTCGTCGGGGCCGAGGAACTGCAGCCCGGCCACGCCGCCACCGGCCACCAGCAGTGCCGCCGCGGCCACGGCCCCCCGCCGCTGCCGCCGACGCCGGGCCTGCCGCTCCTGTCGCCGGCCACCCGTACCGGACCCGCCCGGCCCCCCGGCTCCCGTGAGGACGAACGTGTCGCCCGCACCGCCCCCGGCGAGCCCGGCGGCCACCGGCACCAGACCCAGGCCCACCAGCAGCCCCTCGGCGGGGACCAGCCCGGCACCGTGACCCGAGCAGACCGTGCACCCGCGCGCGTGCCGGGCGATCCGCTTGCGCCAGAGCGCCGACGGCAGCCCGTCCCACCCGGCCAGCGCGTCGCCCAGCAGCACACAGCGCGGGACCGCCGTCAGTGCCCGCACGACGATCCGGGCCGTCTCCAGCTGCGCCTTCATGCGCTGCACGCGCACGGCGGTGTGCTGCGGCGTCAGCTCCATCGCGTCGGCGACCTCGGTGCGGCTGAGCTCGCCCGCGGCCTCCAGCCACCACAGCGACAGCAGTTCCCGGTCACCGTCGTCCAGCCACCGGGTCGCCTCGGCGACCTCCCGCCGCTGCCCGGACAGGCCGAGCCGCATGATCGTCAGGTCCACGAAGTCGGCGCCGGGGTCGGCGAGCTCCGCCCCCTCGGGCAGGGCGGAGGCGAGGGCCGGGTCGAACCGGTGGTCGCGTATCTGGTTCATGGTGATCGCCACGAGCCACGACCGGAACCGCTGAGGGTCCCGTAGCGAACCAAGACCACCGAGCGCCCGGATCATCGTCTCCTGAACGACGTCGTCCACATCCGCGTGCCCGCTCAGCGCCCGTCCGACGATGTTGTAGACGAGCGGCAGGTACGCCGAGACCAGCTCGTCCTGCGCCCGCTGGTCCCCGGCCTGCGCCGCCCTGACCAGCCGTACCTCGTCTGTCTGGCTCACCTCTCGGCTCCTTTCTCCCCCGGGCGGCGATCCGCCCGACACCTGGGAGACCGGCCTGCGGGCCGGCGATAACGGAAACAACGGAGAACGACGAAAAACGTGAAGAACTTCGAGAACTCCGCGCACTCGCGTCCCTTGCGGCACGGCCCCCGGGCCGTCCCATTGTTTCCGGTCCCCGCCGCGGGGCAACGGGGAGGGGGAGGTGCTCAGTGAGCGTACGAAGCAAGGCAAGGGGCAAGAGCGGCAGAACCGTGGTCGAGGTCGCGGGGCGGTGGGGATTCGCCGCACGGGGCGTGATCTTCCTGCTCGTCGGCGTCCTCGCCCTGCGGATCGCCTTCGGTGACAACGCCGAACAGGCCGACAAAGGGGGCGCCCTCACCGAGGTCGCCGCGCAACCGCTGGGGTCGGTGCTCCTGTGGCTGCTGGGCGTAGGGCTGGCGGGGATGGTGCTGTGGCAGCTCACCGAAGCGCTGTGGGATCACAAGACGACACGGCGGCTGCTGGCGGCCGGGCGGACCGTCTTCTACGGGGTCATGGCCTGGTCGGTGTTCGTGTTCGCCGCCGGCGACCACAGCGGCGGTGGCGGGGAGAGCGACCGGCAGTCCCACGACATCACGGCACGCGCGCTGGAACTGCCGGCCGGGCAGTGGCTCGTCGCGGCGGCCGGTATCGCCATCGCGGTCACCGGCGCCGTCGGTGCCGTGCAGGCGGTCCGGCGCACCTACCGCAAGCACCTGCGGCTGGGCGACATGAGCCCCCGGGTCCGCGACGCCGTGGATGTGACAGGGGTGGCCGGGGGAGTGGCCCGCGGGCTGGTGTTCATGGTGGCGGGCGGGTTCGCGGTGCGTGCCGCGGTCACCTACCGGCCGAGCGAGGTGAAGGGCCTCGACGACACGATCCGCTCCTTCGCCGACACGCCGGTCGGCCCGTGGCTGCTCGTGGTGTTGGCGGTGGGGCTCGCCCTGTACGGGCTGTTCTCGTTCGCGATGGCGGTGTGGCGCCGGGTGTGAGCCACCGCGCACGGCACCGTTGCGTGCCCCGCGGCTGACGCGGGGCACGCAACGGTGGGGCCGTGGGCCGACGGTGCTCAGAAGGTCAGGTTCCAGGCGTCGATCTTCCCGGTGTCCTGGTTCGCGATGTCACGGACCCGGAGTTTCCACGTGCCGTTGGCGGTTTCGGCGGAGGCGTTGACCGTGTAGGTCTTGCTCACGTTGTCCGTACCGTCGTTGTCGGCGAAGTCCTCCAGCGGGTACACCGTCCCGTCGGGCGCGACCAGGGAGAGGACCAGGTCACCGCGGTAGGTGTGCGCGATGTTCACGCCCGCCTTCAGGGTGGCCGGCGCGTTGCCGTTCACGCCCGAGACGGTGAGGGGGCTCTCGACGGTCGCGTTGTCCGTGATCGCGACGTCCGTGGTGGTCTCGAAGTACGGGCCCGGGGGAGGCGTCGTACCGCTGACCGCCTTCAGGGCGTCGGTCTGGCCCTCGCCGAAGAAGCCGTTCTTGGTGGTCGTCCCCGTGCACCGGGTGTCCGAGGGGCAGGCCACGTCCACGGCCTGGACCCCGAGCCGGGTCCGGATGTCGGCCGGGGTGGCGGCCGGATCGGCGCTCGCCAGCAGCGCGGCGACACCCGCGACGTGCGGCGACGCCATGGACGTACCGTTCATGTTGCCGTACTTGCCGCCCGGCAGGGTGGAGTAGACGCCGGACGCACCGTCGCCGCCCGGCGCGGCGATGTCGATGACACCGTTGCCGTAGTTGGAGTACGAGGCCTTGACGTTGCCCTTGCCCATCGCGGCGACCGTCACGACGCCCGGCAACTCGGTGGGAATGTCCAGGCAGGCGTTGGTGATGGTGCGCGTGACCGGCGTGGAGTCGTTGGGGCTCTCCGTGTCGACCGTCTTGTTCGCGAGGTCGAGGTTGGAGTTCCCGGCCGCCGCGATCTGGAGCGAGCCCCGCCTCTCGGCGTACTCCTGGGCACGCCGGACGCCTTCGATGATGGCGGCCTGATCGGCGTTGTCCGGGCAGTTGAACTGCCACGGGTCCGTGTAATAGCTGTTGTTGGTGACCTTGAAGCCGTGGTCACCGGCCCACATGAAACCGCAGATGGTGTTCTCCGCGAAGAACAGGCTGCTGCCGGGCTCGGCGATGCGGACCGACGAGATCTTCACCCCGGGCGCCACACCGACGACGCCCTTGCCGTTCTTGGCGGCCGCGATCGTCCCGGCGACGTGTGTCCCGTGCGTACCGACGTCGCGCCAGGCGCCGGCGCGGGTGTCCGCCTTGCCGTACGCGCAGGAGACGGAATCGGCCGCGTTGAAGTTCGGGGCGATGTCCTGGTGCCGGTCGTCCACACCCGTGTCGAGCACGCCGACCTTGACCGCCGCGGAGCCGGTGGTCACGGCCCAGGCCTGGTCGGCCCTGATCTGGGTCATGTCCCAGCGCAGGCTCTCGGTCAGCGTGGTCGGCGACTGGGACGGGTTCGCCGGGAGAGCGGGGTTGTACGCGTCGGCCGGGACGTCCGAGGTACGCGTCGCGCCCACCTGCTGGACTCCGGGGACACTCCGCATGGCGGAGGCGAAGCCGGCCGATGCGGAGTGGGCGACGATCACACCGATCGCGTCGTAGGAGGCGAACACCGACCCGCCGTTGGCCGTCACGGCCGACTGCACGGCGGAGGTGCCGCCGGGGGCGGTGATCACGAGGTGGGCCCGGGTCCCCGCGGCCCACGCGGCGGCGGAGGCGGGGGCGGCGGAGGTGGCGGGGTCGGCGGCAGGTGCGGCGGCCGGAGCAGGAACGGGGGCCACGGCCTGTGGGGCCGTGCCGACGGCCGTGGCCTGGGTTCCAAGGGCGAGCGTGGTGCCGATCACGGTCGCGGCGACCGCGATCGACTTCGCCGGGAGCCAACTGGATATGTGACGTATCAACGCGTCCTCCGAGTCCCGGCGTGCTGGTCGGGCCGCCGGGCCGAATGGGTAAGGGGTGAACGCAAGATGTCAGACGTGCGAATCGCTGAGAAGGAGGGGAAACCCTTGCTGCTCCCGGCGCGGGACACGAGGGTTCGCGGAGTGACTCGTTGGAGTGTTGGTTTGCCCTGATTTGCATGTGTTTTGCCGCTGCCGCCTCCCCACGCGTTCGGTGCCCGTTTCCGTGCGCATCCTGTGCGTGCCTCGTGCCAGCTCCCCGTCCCCGTGCGACGGCGGCCGTACGTCGGTCCGGAGCGCGGCAGTTGGCGAGACGGCGGTCCGGCGCCGGCCCGGTGGCCGGGGGAGCGGCCGCACACCGCGGCGGGCGGCACCGTACAGTGCCTATGGGCGCGGCGCGAGCATCAGGAGAGCAAGTGACTGCGGTGAGCCTTGAGCACTCGACCGTGCCTGCCGACACCGGCGAGGTGACCTTGTTGATCGCCCGGCAGGTCGAGCCGGGACACGAGGCCGCGTTCGAGCGGTGGGCGCGGGGCATACTCGCCAGCGCGGCCCAGTTCCCCGGGCACCTGGGCCACGGCCTGTTCCGGCCGTCCGCCGACGGCGCCCCCTGGTTCCTGATCCATCGCTTCCGGGACGCGGAGGCGTGCCGTGCGTGGCAGGAGTCCCCGGAGAGGGCGGCCTGGTTCGCCAGCTGTGAAGGCCACCGTCACACCGAGGTGGCGCGGCGCGAGCTCACCGGGATGGAGACCTGGTTCGCCGAGCCGGGATCGGCCACACCCGCGCCCCCGCGATGGAAGATGGCGATCAGCGCCACCCTGGCCATCTACCCGATCTCCCTGCTCGGCAGCTACTTCCTGGTCCCGCACCTGGTGGGCCTGCACCCGGTGGTCAGCAGCGCCGTGATCGCCTGCGTCTTCAACATCCTCATGACGTACGCGGCGATGCCGGCCGTGAGCCGTCTCCTGCGAGGATGGCTGCGGCGTTAGCGCGTGCCGCACGGTCGGCGGTGTGCTCCGGGACGCAACGGGTACGTGCGCCTCATGGAGCAGTCGGTCCAGGACGTTCACCACACGGTTGGCGAGGAAACCACGGTCCGCGAGGACATCGAGACCGCGCGGGAGGAGGCGGCCCTCGGCCTGTCCGAGGCGCGCCACGGTGTTGCGGCGCTGGCCGCCGGCGGGGCGTGCGGGCTGCTCGCCCTGTGGTCGGCGCACTCGACGCTGGTGCGCGCGCTGGAACGGGTGTGGGCGCCCCAACGCGTCACGGGCGCGCTCACCGTCGTCTACGCGTCGGGCGCTTCCGTCCTCGTCCACTACGGCTCGAAACGCATGCGGGTGGCGCGCACCGCGTCCCGGGAGGCACTGCACTCCTCGGTGGACGTGGTCCGGCAGGTGGTGGACGAACTGAAGGACGCCTGACCTCCGGGTGGACGCCGCCCCTCGGTCGATGACACCTGCCCCGGCAGCCGCCGACCCCCGGCAGACTCCTGACCCCCGGGAAACCGTCCGGGCTCGCCGGACGACGGTCCACCCGCCGCAAACCGCCCGCCCCACGCCACCCCACCCCATCCCACTGGCCGGGAGACGGCCGTGATCGTCGCCGGCGTGCTCGCCCTGGCGCGTGCCGGGACCACCGCCGTGTGACCGGTGCCCGTGGGGTTCAGCCGCCCTCGTCCAGCGCCGCGAGCAGGGCCCGTGCCTCGGCGTGCGCACGGTCCACGTCGACGTCGTCGCATATCACCTCCAGGCCCAGGGACGTCATGCCCGGAATCGCGGGGAAGGCGTAGTACGACTGGTACGCGAAGTAGGCGCGCAGTTCCTCGTCCGGGTCTCGGCCCACCCACAGTGTGGCGAAGCGCTCCTCCTCGGCCGCCCCGGAGGGCAGCGTTCGCGCACTGGTCTCACTGAGGTGGAGTTCCCGTTCGTAGAACGAGGGCACCGTCGGCAGATCGAGCACCGCCCGGGCGAACTCCCGCACGTGCGCGGCGTCGTCGAAGGCCAGTTGCTCGCTGAAAATGGGCAGCCCGGCCAGCAGCAGCCAGCGCCGAGACCCGTCCCCTTCCTCCGGCTCGTAGGCGACGGACAGGACCGACATGCCCTTCTCCGCCTGGTTGTGCTGCCACGCGTAAGTGAAGACCTGCTCGAAGTACATGCGCCGACTTCCCCCCGAACCCGCCCGTACGAGCCATCCGTCGTGAAGCCTAGGCGGTCGCACTGACAATCGTCTCGAGACGATCGGCGCGAAGCGCGATGCGGTCCGTAGCGGCGCGTCAGCCCCGAACCGCGGGGTACCCGCGGGGAATGACACGACAACACCACGACGTCGACCACGACATGACACGGAGGCACCGGTGAACCCCATCGTGACCGCTTCGCAAGACGCCTCAGCCGCGCCCGCATGGCTCCATGTGACCGTGATGGCCGTGGCGGTGCTGATCCTCTTCTACAGCCTGGCCAGGCACAGCAACTGACCCCGACGCCCCTTGAGGTGCCTACGGGGCGACCCGCCCGTCCTCGTGGTGCAGCACCTCACGGGCCGTGTCCAGCGCCGCCCCCCTGTCGTGCGGCACGACGCCTATCCGGGTGCGGCGATCGAGCAGGTCCGCCTCGTCGAGGGCACCCTCATGGCGTACCCCCCACACGAGTTCCGCCACGGTGACCGGCTGGCCCGGGACGACGGGGCGCGCCAGGGCCGGGTCCGCGAGGCCCAGCGCGTGCACGGCCGGGGCCTCGGTGCCGTAGCGGCGGACCAGTCGGCGGGGAGCGTCCAGTGCGGCGAGCGTGCCCGGTGCGGCCGCTCCCACCAGCGGCAGGCCGGCCGTGCGGCAGGGCCCCGCGGTGAGGCCGCGTGCGCGGACCGCGGCGTCCAGGGCGTCCTGCGCCATACGCCGGTACGTGGTGAGCTTGCCGCCCACCACGGTCACGACCCCCTCCGGTGACGTCAGTACGGCGTGCTTGCGGGAGATGTCGGCCGTACGGGACGGGCCTGAGGTGCCCGGCCCGCCGGACGTGTCGAGGAGCGGCCGCAGCCCGGCGAAGGCACCGATCACCTGGTCACGGCCGAGCGGCACGTCCAGGGCCGAACCGAGGACGTCGAGCAGGAAGCCGATGTCCGTCTCCGGCACCTCGGGCACGTCCGGGATCTCACCGTCGACCGGTTCGTCCGTCAGCCCCACGTACACCCGGCCGTCGCCCTGCGGCAGGACCAGGACGAAGCGGTTCGCCTCGCCGGGGATCGGGATGTGCAGGCCCGCGGTGAGCGAGCCGAGGTCCTCGGAACGGAGCACCAGGTGGGAGCCCCGGGAGGGGCGCAGCCGGATGTCGTCGATCAGGCCCCCCGCCCAGACACCGGTGGCGTTGACGACCGCGCGGGCCCTGATCCGGGCCTCCTCGCCGGTGAGTTCGTCCCGCACCAGCGCGCCGCCGCCGTCGAGGGACAGCGCCCGCGTACGGGTCAGGACGCGCGCACCGTGCGCGGCGGCGGTGCGGGCGATCGCGGTCACCAGCCGGGCGTCGTCGCTGAGCCGGCCGTCCCAGGAGAGCAGGCCCCCGCGCAGCCCGGCGGTGCGGAGCGCGGGCGCCATGTGCCGGGTCTCCACGGGTGACAGGGCACGCGGCGCGGGCAGCGTGGAACGCGACGTACGTGCCGAGGCGCGCAGCAGGTCACCGGCGCGCAGCCCGGCCCGCGCCAGCGCCGCCTGCGACCGCGAGACCAGCGGGGTGAGCGGCAGCACGAAGGGCTGGGCGCCGACCAGGTGCGGCGCGGTCCGCTCCATGAGGATGCCGCGTTCCACGGCGCTCTCATGGGCGACGTCCAACTGCCCGGAGGCCAGGTACCGCAAGCCGCCGTGGATGAGTTTGGAGCTCCACCGCGAGGTGCCGAAGGCCAGGTCGTGGGCGTCGATCGCCGCGACCGTCAGCCCCCGGGAGGCCGCGTCGAGCGCGACGCCGGCGCCGGTGGCCCCGAGGCCGACGACCAGGACGTCGACCTGGGCGCCGTCGGCGAGTTCGGCCAGTTCGCGGTGGCGGCGCGCCGCGCTCAGCGACGTGTCACGGCCAAAGCGGGCGGCGGGCGAGGTGCCGGGGTGGCTCATGGGGCGAGGGTCCTTTCCAGGAGGGTCCGCAGCTCACCGAGGAAGGCCGCTTCGTCGAGCCCGGGGTCCGAGTCGTCGGTCATGGTGCGCAGCGAGAGCGTGAAGGACTGGACGATCAGCAGCACGGACCGGGCCTGGAGGGCGGTGTGGACGGCCCGCACGGATCCGTCGGCGTGCCCCTCCTCCAGCGCGCCGGTGATGAGGCCCAGCAACGCGTCCTGGCTCGCGCCGCGCCGGTCGAGCACATAGGGCAGCAGGAGCTCGGGGTCCACATCGAGGATCTTGTGGAAGAGCGGGTGCGCGCGGAACGCCTCGACCCCGGCGACCAGCCCGTCGACCAGTCGCCGCCGGGCGGGGGCGCCGGGTTCGCGCTCGGGCATGGCCGCCACGGCCAGGGCGACCCACTCACGGGTCATCACATCCCCGACCAGGGTCCGGACATCCGGCCAGCGGCGGTAGAGCGTCATACGGGAGACCCCGGCGCGGCGGGCCACGTCGGTCAGTGTCGTCCGGCGTACTCCGACGGCGAGGACGCAGTCGCGGGCCGCGTCGAGGACGGTTTCCCCGTCCGCATGGTTGTGACGAATAGGCGTCATCTGTCACAGTGTACCGCCAGGCGGGCCGCAGGGCACGCCCCGATCCCGAACCGACGGTGAGGAAACCGACCCCGTGGACATGTTGTGGAGCGGCTGGGGCGACCCGGCCAAGGCGGCACCCCTGCCCGACACCGTGATCGGCCTGCTGCGCGACCTGCTCGGCGTCACCCCGCGCGAACAGGGCCCCACCGCGCTGGAGGACATCGCCGTCCCCGAGTCCCCGCTCACCGACGAGGCGCGCCGCGCCCTCACCGACCGCCTCGGCGACCCGGCCCACCTGCGTACCGATGCCGAGACCCGCATCCGCCACACCCGCGGCAAGTCGACCCCCGACCTGCTGCGCATCCGCGCCGGCGAGGTCGACGACATCCCCGCCGCCGTCCTGCTGCCCGGCAGCCACGACGAGGTCCTCGCCGTTCTCCGCGTCTGCGCCGAACACCAGGTGGGCGCCGTACCGTTCGGCGGCGGGACCTCGGTTGTCGGCGGCCTCGCCCCCGAACGCTCCACCTTCGTCGCCCTCGACCTGCGCCGCATGGACGCCCTGCTCGACCTGGACGAGGTCTCCCGCACCGCGACCCTCCAGCCCGGACTGCGGGCGCCGCACGCCGAAGCCCTCCTCAACGAACGGGGCTTCACCCTCGGCCACTTCCCCCAGTCGTACGAATGGGCCACCATCGGCGGCTTCGCCGCGACCCGCTCCAGCGGCCAGGCCTCCGCGGGCTACGGCCGGTTCGACGAGATGGTGCTGGGCGTCACGGTGGCCACCCCCCAGGGCACCTGGGAGGCCGGACGCGCGCCCCGCTCCGCGGCCGGCCCGGACCTGCGTCAGCTCGTGCTCGGCTCCGAAGGCGCCCTCGGCGTGATCACCTCGGTGACCGTGCGGATCCGCCCGCTGCCGCAGGCGCGCCTCTACGAGGGCTGGCGCTTCACCTCCTTCGAGGAGGGCGCCGCCGCGTTGCGCAAGCTCGCCCAGGACGGCCCGCGCCCGACCGTACTGCGCCTCTCGGACGAGACCGAGACCTTCATCGGCCTCGCCCAGCCGGACCGCATCGGCAGCGCCGACACCATGGGGTCGGCCGGCTGCATGGCGATCGTCGGGTACGAGGGAACGGCCGCCGACACCGAGCAGTGCCGGGCGGGCGTCCACCAGGTGCTCCTCGCCGAAGGCGGTGAATGCGTCGGCCGTGAACCGGGCGACCGCTGGGCCCACGGCCGCTACGACGCCCCCTATCTGCGCGACGCGCTCCTCGACGCCGGCGCCTTCGCCGAGACCCTGGAGACCGCCGCCTTCTGGTCCGCGCTCCCGGAGCTGTACCAGGGCGTCCGCCTGGCCCTCACCACCACCCTCACCGACGCGGGCACACCCCCGCTGGTCATGTGCCACATCTCGCACGTGTACGAGAACGGCGCCTCGCTCTACTTCACGGTGGTCTCCGCCCAGGGCGAGGACCCCGTCGCCCACTGGGCGCCCGCCAAACGCGCCGCCAACGAGGCGATCCTGGCCGCAGGCGGCACCATCAGCCACCACCACGGCGTGGGAACCGACCACCGTGACGGGTACGCACGGGAAGCGGGACCGCTCGGCGTCCGCGTCCTCCAAGCCGTCAAGGCGGAGCTCGACCCGGCCGGTGTGCTCAACCCCGGCATCCTCGTCCCCGTCCGCCACCCCTGACCCCGAGCCCTGCCCAGCCCTGCCCTACGGAGGCGCGCACATGCGACAGTTCACCGCCGTCGTCAACCCGGCCGCGGGAAGTTCCAGCGGCACGGCGGCCCTGCTGCCCGTGGCCCGGCTCCTGCGGGAGGCCGGAGCAGGGCTGGAGACCCGCTACAGCCGCAGCCTCGACCACGCCCGCGAACTGGCGCGGCAGGCCGCCTCACAGGGCCACACGGTGCTCGCGGTCGGCGGCGACGGCATGGCCGGCGCCGTCGGCGGTGTGCTCAGCGGCACCGGCGCCGTCCTCGGCCTCGTACCGTCCGGCCGCGGGAACGACTTCGCCAGGGCCCTGAACCTGCCCACCGAACCCCCGGCCCTGGCGGACCTGCTGCTGCACGGCACGCCCCGCACCCTCGACACCATCCGGGTGGAATCGTCCGTCCACGCCGGGATCGCGGTGCTCGGCAGCGTGTACGCCGGTGTCGACGCGGTCGCCAACCGGTACGCCAACCAGTCCCGGCTGCTGCGCGGCTCCGCCTCCTACTACGCGGGCGGGGCACGCGCGGTGGCCGGCTGGCGGCCGGCGACGTACCGCATCACCGTCGACGGAACGGAGCACCGGCGGCGCGGCTACACGGTCGTCGCCGCCAACTCCGGCTTCTACGGCTTCGGCCGCCGCATCGCGCCGGACGCGCGCGTCGACGACGGCATGCTCGACGTCGTCGTGATCCGGCACGCCCCGAAACGGCTGTTCTTCACGATGATGAACGAACTCAAGACGGGTGCGCACCTGCGGCGCCCCCAGGTCGAGGTCCTGCGCGGCAAGGAGATCCGCGTCGAGGCCGACCGCGACCTCCCCTACGGCGCGGACGGCGAGGTCGACGCGACACTGCCGGTCACCATCCGGGTCCAGCCGGGCGCGCTGCACGTGCTGTCCTGAACGGGCGCCGAGCCGCACCTGCCCGTAGCGTGGCGTGACACGCAGCGAAAGGCACGACCGTGGCAGAGCACTTCGCGTCCGTCGACGACTACATCGCCTCGTTCCCCGAGGAGGTCCGCGACATCCTCCAACGGGTCAGGCGGACCATCCACGAGGCAGCACCCGAGGGCGTCGCGGAGAAGATCAGCTACGGGATCCCGACGGTCACGCTCGACCGCCGGAACCTCGTCCACTTCGCCGGCTGGGCGCACCACGTCAGTGTCTACCCCGTCCCCGAGGGCGACGCCGCCTTCCAACGGGACACCGAGCCCTACCGGTCGGGGAAAGGCACGCTGAAGTTCCCACTGAAGGCGCCCGTGCCGTACGACCTCATCGCCCGTGTGGTGGGGAACCTCGTCGCGGAAAGGCACTGAAGCACCCCCGCGAGCCGAGCGCCGCCAGGGTGGCCCGCGCACAGGTGACACCCGGGGGCGGGCCGGCTCGCACGCCCCCGGAGTCCCCCTCGTCAACCCCGGTCGCCGGGAACCAGGTTGATGCGCTCCCGGACCACCGGGTAGCCCGCCTTCGCGAAGTTGGCGGCCATCGGGACGTTGCCCTGGTCCGTCGCACCGGCGACGAAGTCGGCGCCGCGCTCCACCAGGAAGTGGGTGCACTCGGCCAGCAGGTCGTAGGCGTAGCCCCGCCCGCGCTGCTCCGGCACGACGCCGATGAACCCGACGCAGGGCCCGGAGGGATTGTGCGCGGGGATGTGGATGCCGGCCAGGTCGCCGTCCGGGGTGTACGCCACCTGCCACCACGCGCGCGGGGACGGGCACCAGTGGAAGAAGTCCAGCTCCTCCTGCGCCGCCTGGTCGAGCCCGCCCTCCGCGATCGCGCGCAGCGCGTGGGCGTCCAGGGTCACCGAGTGGATGCGGCGCAGCGCGTCGAAGAACACGGCGTCGTCCGGTTCCGCGGCGAACGTGAGACGTCCGGGCCGCTCCGGCAGGCCGCGGGACGGCGTCCAGCGGTACATGAACCGCTCGACCAGCACCTCGTAGCCGGCCGCCCGCGCGGCCCGGAGCCTGGCCTCGCCGGCGGCACGGGTGCCGGGATCGTCACGCCAGCCGGCGGGCAGGTTGAGCTCCAGCTCGACCCGGTACGGAGAGGTGCGCAACAGCTGTGCGCCCGCCTCCTCCTCGCCCTCGGCGACGTCGAACCAGTTGATGTTGAGGGGGGTGTTGTCGTCGGGACCGCCCCACCAGGCGCCCCGGGCGACGACTTCGCCGTCGCGGAGTGCCACCCGCTTCCATTCGGGCCGGTGGGTGTTCTGCGCGTGTGCGGCGCGCGCGCCGAGGGGATCGGGCAGGGTGTCGAAGAGATGGGCGTCGCTCGAGCCGAGCGCGCGGATGACCGGATCGGTCATGGGGGTTGTCCTCCGGGACGCATATGAGGTGAAGCGCTCCCGGTCAGACCAAGGACGCCGGGGAAACGGAACGGGAGCGCGGGGAACGTGACTGGTGCACGGCACTCGCCTCCCTTCCGTCGTCGCGGGCGTCGCCCCCACCCTAGGCGGCCCGCCGCACACACGTCCACGGGTTTGTGTGAGGCTGGCCCGGCACCGTACGAAGGGGGATCACCACCATGCACACACCGAGCGTTCCCGAGGACCTCGACCACCCCGCCCGCCTCTGGGCACGGGCCGTCACCTTCGCGCTGGTGGAGGCCGCTTGCCACGACGGCCTGCCCGAACACGTCCTCGACGAGCACGGGGTGTGGTGCCACTCCACCGGTGCGTGCGGCTGGTGGCGGCTGACCGTGGTCGACGGCGGGCGTGCCGTCCTCGTCGGCCAGGACCCGGACGGCAGCCACACCCACATCGACGGCGAGCAGATCGACTTCCTGGCGGGCGGCCCCGGCTGGCTGCCCTGGGAGCAGCTCCGCGAGGATGCCGAGGGCAATCTGTTCGGCTTCGTCTACTGGTGGGAGAACGGCGCCTGGCACCGCATCCCCTACCCGGAGCAGCTGACGGAGGACGGCCTCGAAGGCGCGGCGCCCTGGGTGGGTTCGGAGGAGGAGTTCCTCGCCCTCACGGTCGGACTCGCCCGCGGCGACGACCTGACGCGGGAACAGCAGCAGGTGCTGGCGGAGGCCATCGGCCGGTTCCGTGAGCGGGCGGAGGCACGCACCGTCGACGAGGCCGCCGTGGCGGCCCTCCTCACCGCCGCGCTCCCGGACGGCGTACCCCCCGAGCGGCTGGAGTCGGCGGTGGACCTGGCGCTGCGCGCCGGTGTGGCCCCTGCCGTGGGCGCGGCCCGCTAGCCCCCGCCGTACCGCGACCCGACGCCGGGCCCTGCGCGGTTCCGGCATCGGCGCGGGCGGCGCTCCCGCCCCCATGGACGTGCCCGACCGGCCGAGCAGGCCGCCGTCCGAAGCGGCCGGGCACCGTCGGCACCCGCGGCCGCGGTTGCGCCGGACGGGCGACGAGCGACGTGACCGGCGAGGCCGGCGGTCGTTGGCCGGGCATGCCACGTACCACCAAGCGCGCTCTGACCACGCTCGCCCTCACCGGCGCGGCCCTGACGGTCTGCGGGACCGCCCACGCCGAATCCCTCAACGAGGGGCTGATCGACAAGGTCCACGTCGGAGTCGACGGCAGACTCGGACAGGGGATGCTGGACGAGGCCGTCCACCTGGCCGACACGGTGCAGTCGAAGGCCTCGATCCAGCCGGGACGCTGAGGTCAGCCGAAGACCACACACGCGGCGGCCGGAACCTCCACCGCACCGGCGCGGCGCAGCCGGCCGCTGTCCGCGTCCACGTCGAACCAGGTGACGTCGCCGGACCACTCGTTGGCCACGTACAGTCGGCGCCCCGAGGGGCCGGCCACCAGGTCGCGAGGCCACACACCCCCGCAGTCCACGCTGCTCGTGAGCCGTGGCTTCTCGGCGCCGTCGGCGAGCGTGTACGTCAGGACCGTGTTGCTGCCGCGCACCGCGGCCCGTACGAAGCGCCCGTCGGACGGGACGCAGACCACGGAGGGGTACACCCGCTCCCCGTCGGGGGCGCCCTCGGGGTCGATCGCCACCTCCGCCAGTGGTTCCAGGCGCCCGGACGCCGGATCCCACCGGCAGACGGTCATCTGCGGCTCCAGCTCGTGCAGGACGTACACGACCTCGCCGCCCGGGTGGAAGGCGAGGTGACGCGGCCCCGATCCGGCGCGGAGGACCGTCTCGGTGTGGACCCGGAGCTCTCCGGTGGCCGGGTCCGGCGCGCAGACACGTACCGAGTCGGTGCCCAGGTCCACCCCGAGGACCCATCGCCCGCCGGGGTCGGGCAGCACCTGGTGGGCGTGCGGACCCTCCTGCCGGTCGGCGTCGGGGCCCGAGCCGTGGTGCGCCAGCACGACGGGGGGACCGGTGAGGCTCCCGTCGGGACCCAGCGCGAGACTGCTGACGCTGCCGGAGCCGTAGTTGGCGGTGAGGAGTCTGCGTCCGGCCACGCTGAGATGGGTGGGACCGGCGCCGGCCACGTCGACCGCCGGACCGAGTGGGGCGAGGCTCCCGTCGGCCCCGGTCCGGAAGGCCGCGACCGCACCCGGTTCGGTGTCGCTCACCGCGAAGAGGACCCCGGTCTCCGGGGCGAGGGCGAGACACGAGGGGTTGACGACGGTCTCGACGCTCGTGCGCGGGGTCAGCGCCCCGGTCGCAGGGTCGACGGCCGCGACGGTGATGCCGCGGCCGCCCCCCGAGGTGAACGAGCCGATGTATGCCCACTGCACGCCGATGCCCCTTCCGTCGTTCGGAACGACTGGCTGGGCACTGTAAGCACGGCCGGCCGGCGTCAGCGGCCGTACACGCCGACTTCGTGCAGCGAGTAGCCCCATCCGGTCCCGCGTTCGAGCCCCATGACGCGGACGAAGCGGGCCGGTACGGCGGTGAACCGTACGGTGTCCAGGCCGCCGTCACCGGCGGTGGTGGACCAGACCGTCCGCCAGTCGTTCCCGTCGGCGGACACCTCGATCCGGTACGCCTTGCCGTAGGCGCGTTCCCAGTCGAGCGTGACCCGCCCGACCGTGCGCGTGGCCCCCAGGTCGAGCCGGAGCCACTGGGGGTCGCGCCGGTCGCTCGCCCAGCGGGTGCGGCGGTCGCCGTCCACGGCACGGCCGGGCGCGTGGCTGGTGAACGGGTTCCATTCCGACGTACTGGCCGAGGCGGAGGAGCCGGCCGCCAGGTTGTCGTCCGAGCGGTGGCTCTCCGAGGCGCCCCAGGTGGTGAGGTAGGACTCGGCGCCCCGGAAGAGGTCGTCGATGACGTCCTGGCCGCCCGTCACCCGGATGTCCTCCAGCCAGTCCGGCACCAAGCCGTAATGGGCGGCGCCGTCGGTGTTGATGTCCCAGGTCCGTTGACCGGTGGTCTGCCGGTCGATGAGCGAGCCGCCGTCGGCGCTGCGGAACGGGTAGCGCACCGGCTCGGGGGTGTCCGCCCCGCGGGGTGCCGGCCAGCCGCCGACGCCGTTCATGTCGGTGCCGTACCCGTAGCCGATCCCGTACTTCTCGCGCAGGGCGTCCGTGCGCCGCGCCTCGGCGGTGAACCCCTCGGCGCCGTGCATGTACTGGGCGATGAAGCCGCCGAGCCGGTAGACCCGCTCCGTCCAGTCGATGTCCATCCAGCTGTGCGAGGAGAGCACCCCGGGGTACGACTCGGACTCCAGCACGTCCAGGACGCGGCCGGTGGCCTTCACGCTCATATGGTCGATCTCGATCATCATGCCCCGCTGCATCATCCCTCGCAGGGCGTACTCGCCGAGCGCGGTCAGACCGCGGGTGTTGCAGCGCGCCTCGGCGGCGTACGAGGGGACCGCCACGCCCGGCGGGAGCTGCTTCTCCGCCTCGGCCGCCGACGCGTTGCCGATGGGGTTGTCGGCCTGCGGGCCGGTGCACTTCTCCGTCTTCCAGAACGTGCCCGTCGACAGGAACTGGCCCACATTGATCGCCGTTCCGAGAGTGCCGGAGTCGAACCGCACCCCGCACAGGGCGTTGTCGAACTTGTGGCACAGGAACATGCTGCGGACGCCGAGCGCGTGCAGCTCGTCCAGGCCCCGGTCGATGTCGTCCCGGTCGCACTGCGGGACGTCCAGGACCTGCTTGCAGCCGAACGGCTCGGAGGTCTCCACCCCCAGGACCACGGCCATCTTGCCCTGCTCGATCACCTCGCGGGCCTGCGCCGAGTCGGTGACGATCCGGAACCAGCCCTTGCCCGGGCCGCCGTACATCCGGTCGACGAACGCCTGCATCTCGTACGTCTTGCGCGCCTGGAGGCGGAGGGAGGTCATCTCGTCGCAGCCGCGGTCCTTGAAGAAGTAGACCGAGCAGATGACCCCGTTGGTGACGAGGTCGTTGACGAGCACGCGCTGGCCGCCGCGCCAGGCCCGCTCCACCCAGGCGTAGTAGTTCTGCTGGTGGGTCAGCGAGTCGTGGGCGGGCCAGTCCTTGAAGGTGGGCCAGCCGTGCGGGTCGTGCCGTCCGTCGCCGCCCTTGGTGATGAAGTCGAAGACCGCGAGGGAGCCGTCGGGGTAGTGCTCCGGGCAGTCCTTGAGCGCGTCGGCGACGCCGAGCTCAGAGAACGGCTTGCCGCAGATCAGCCGGCCGCCGAAGGCCTCGTTGGACATCAGGTGGTCGTGCGCGTCGACGAAGCCCCGCACCCGGCCCTGGGCGTCGGTGCCCTTGAACGGTTCCCCGGCGACGTCGATGCGGGAATCGGGGGCGGGCCGGGCGACGGGGTCCCACCAGCCGGTCGCGGCCGAGGAGCCGGTGCCCGCCGGGGCCGGTCCCAGGGTCACCAGGGTGAGGACCAGGGCGAGCGCCGCGAGAACCCTGAGCCTGCCGTGCGAGCGTAGCGACAAGGTCATCACCCATGTTCCAGCCGGAGAAGGCACCGTCGAGGAGCCGGGCGCGTGCCGGGCCCGGCACCCCGCCGGTGGTTGGCATGTCCGCGTAATTGTGCGCGACGAGGATCGCGGCTGCCGTCGAAGCAGTCAAGAGTGCCCACTGCCATGTCGGATCATTTCTGCGGTGAACCGTGCCGTCCGCATGGGGTGATGACCCTGGCCTGGCGTCTCGTACCCCCCGCCGCGGACCGTTGGACCTTCGCCCGTGATCAAGCACGGACTGCGCACGGCCGTCATCGCCGCCGCCACTGTTCTCCTGTCCTCGGGCGCCGTCACGGCGGCCCCGGCAGCCAACCAGCCGGCCGCCGCTCGTGCCGGGGCCCGGGCGCCCGTGACCGTTTTCCGCAAGGACGGCATCGAATGCTCTGGCGTTGGCCGACGAATCCCGCCGCGGGTACACCCCCGAGGCCTTCAAGCACTGGCTCGACGACGACCGCGACGGCTGCAGCACCCGGGCCGAGGTCCTCATCACCGAGGCGGTCGAACCCCCCCCCACGCCCGGAGCCTGTTGCGCCCTCAGCGGCGGATCGTGGTTCTCGTGCTACGACGCCAGAACGGTGAGGTCGGCCTCGGGCATGGACGTCGACCACCTGGTCCCGCTCGCCGAAGCCTGGGACTCCGGGGCGCACGCGTGTAGCGCCGCCCGCCGTCAGGCGTTCGCCAACGACCTGGACGCCGAATACACCCTGGTCGCGGTGTCGGGCCGGTCGATGCGGGCCAAGGCGGACCAGGAGATCTCCCAGTGGCTGCCGCCGGCCGGGGACGTGCACTGCCGGTACGCCGCGGACTGGGTGGCCACGAAACTCCGCCGGCAGCTCGCCCTGGACGAGGCCGAGCACCAGGCCCTGTTCGACCTCGCCCAGAACTGCTCCGACCGAAGGTCACCTACGAAGTCGCGCCATGACCCAGCCGCCCTTGTAATCGCTGGGCGCGGAGGACCAGTTCCAGTTCGAACCGCCGGTCCGGGTCCTCCACGTCGTCGCCCCACAGCTCCTTGATCTGCCGCATCCGGTAGCGGACCGTCTGCGGATGCACACCGAGCCGCGCGGCGATCTCCGGAGCGCCGCCCCGCGTCTCCAGCCAGGCCAGCAACGTTTCCGCCAGGCGGCGGCGCTGCGTGGGACCCCGGTCGGCGAGCGGAGCCAGACACCGGTCGGTCAGAGCCCCGATCAGCTCCTCGGGCGGCAACAGGACCAGCGCGTCGATGTGTTCGGTGCAGTACAGCAGGTCCCCCGACGGCAGCAGGCCCCGCTGGATCAGACCCACCGCCTCCGTGGCCCAGCGCAGCGACGCCGCCGCGTCCGCGGGAGGAACGGCCGGGCCGATCGCGCCCGTCCAGCCCCGCAGCGCCCGGTGCACCTGCTCACGCCGCCCCGGCACCGCCGGGTCCGGAATGAACAGCAGGGGCTGTTCGCGCTCCATGTCCAGCAGCACCTCCGCCCCCACGGCCGGTGCCACGCAGTCACGGGCCGGACGCAGCAGCACCCCCACGGCCACCCGCTGGGGGAGCGCCCAGCCGATGCGGGCGGCGTGGGCGGCGTACTCCTCCAAGGGGCGGGACCGGCCCGGGCGGTGCTCGCCCAGCAGCGCCTGCGTCAGCTTCCGCTGCAACCGCAGCCGCTCGCCCGCCTGGCGCGCTGCGGCCTCCGCGTAGCCCCGTACCGTCTGGTCCACCAGGCCGTCCAGGAAGGCGAACCCCGCCTCGGCCAGGTCGTACATCGCCGGGGGCGGGATCCGGGCCTCATGGCCGATCTCCGCCAGCCGCCGCCAGGCGAGGCGTACCCCGAGCCGGTAGACGGCCTGGAGCGAGTCGAGCGTGCGGCCCTGCTGGCCTTCCCCGCGGCCGAAGTCCTGGAAGACCTCCAAGTGGAGCTGGGGACTGCCGGAGCCGCACACGAGGTGCTGGAGGAACTCCTCCAGCGCGCGCCGGATGCCGACCAGGGCGACCAGCTCCCCGGAATCGTCCACCAGGAGCGGCATCCGGGGATGCTCGCGGCAGATCGTGTCGAGGATCTCCTGGGCGAGCGCGGGTACCTCTTCCATGGCGCGGTCGGCGAACTCGCGCACCTGCCGGCGGGGCAGGTCCGCCCAGGGCGCGCGTTCACCGGCCGGCGCCCGGGTGTCGACTTCGGTCAACTCGGTTCACCCCCGGGGCAGAGCCGTCTGATGGCTGATCAGTGGCACATTGGGCTGTTCCGGGGTGGTGTCGAGCAGGGCCACGATGGCGAGGGCCGCTCCCACGGCGAGCGCCGCGGCGACCGCCACGGTGAGGGCGGCGGCGAGCAGTCTGGGCATGGTCGGGTCAGCCTTTCTGACGCTGGGACCCCACCACGAGCCCGCCACCCCGGACGGCGACGCACCCATGGCACCAGTGCATTGACAGTCCGTCAAGAGGCCCCCTACGGTTCCCGGCCCATACGGAGTCCCTTACGGAGTTCACGTGTACGCCGCGCAATCCCGCCCCGGCCCCACGGAGTGTCCGCAATGCGTCGCACCGCTTCCCCCCTGTCGCTGATCCTGCTCGGGACCGGCGTGTTCCTGCTGGTCCTCGCGCCCTTACTCGTCCAGTACGTCCAGCCACGTGCCAAAGTGACCCCCATCGACGTCGACACCGTCACCGTCTTCACCGGCACGGGCAGTTACTTCGACACGCGTCGGATCGAAACCGTGACCGGCCGCCCGCTCACCATCACCCGCCAGGTGCGCGGCGACGTGGCCGACAGCCTCCGCAGCGGGCGGGCCGTCTGGGACGTCTCCACCTCGGTGGACACCGAGCACACCCTGCCCGCCGCCGCCACCCACGACTCGCTCCAGTGGACCCTGGAGCGCTGGGTCACCGACCGGCGCACCAATGAACCGGTGCACTGCTGCCAGGAGACGCCCGCCTTTGACGGCGAGGCGTACCTGAAGTTCCCCTTCGACGTGGAGAAGCGCTCCTACCGCTGGTGGGACGGCACACTCGGCTCCACCGTGACCCTCCGCTTCGCTGGGACGCAGAAGGTGCGGGGATACGAGGGGTACCGCTTCACCGGCCGGGTCGAACCGGCGAAGACGGGCACCCGGCTGGTCCCCGGACGGCTCGTGGGGCAACCCGGCCGCCCCCAGGTGCTCGCCGAGGAGTGGTACTCCAACCACGGCATCGAACTCGTCGTCGACCGGCGGACGGGGCGGATCGTGAACGCGGCGATCGGGCCCCGGAAGGTGCTGCGTGCACCGGGTTCAACCAGGGACGCCATGGTGCTGCTGGACAGCCGGCGCCTGGAGTTCACCCCGGCCACCCAGCGCGCCCAGGTCACGCTGGCCGCGGCGGACAACCGCAGGCTGCGACTCCTGGGAGAGACGGTGCCCCTGGGCGCGGCCGTCCTCGGCACCCTGCTGGCGGCGGCCGGGACCGTGCTGCTCGTACGAGGGGGACGCCCGCGCGGGAATTCCGGTGTCTCCGAAGCGAAGTGACGCGACGCCATCGACCCTGCGGGCCGAATTTGTCACCTGGGTGAGTAGCTGAACCGGCGGACTTGGCGAAAACTGACCAACCCACCGCACCGCCACGTCCACCCCCCGGGCGCTTCATGACCTGCTCATCCCCCCACCCGGTGCCGGCGACCGCTCTCCGGCCCGGAGCATCGTCATCCGGTCCCCGACCCCGACGAGTTGGAGCTCGTATGCCCCAGCACGTACCCCCCACGCTGACCGCGGCCGCTCCCCGTGGCGCACGGTCGTCCCAGGGCGCTGTCCGCCCCCCTCGGCGCATCGTCTTCCTCTCCCGCCGCGACCTCGGCAACCCCGCCGCGGGCGGCTCCGAACTCCTCGTCGACCGCCTTGCGGAGGGCCTGACGGCACTGGGCCACGAGGTCACCCTGCTCTGCGGAGGCCCGGCCGTGTACCGCGACTACCGGGTCGTCTCGGCGGGCGGGGACCTCGGCCACTTCCTCAGGGCGCCCGCCGCGTTCACCCGCCAGGTGGGCGAATGCGACCTGCTGGTCGAGGTGTGCAACGGCCTGCCCTACCTGGCCCCGCTCTGGCACCGGGGGCCGACCCTCTGCCTGGTCAACCATGTGCACACGGCGCTGTGGGGCATGCGCTATCCCCGCCCCGCCGCCGGGATCGGGCGGCGGCTGGAACGCTGGGCCCTGTCCGCTGCCCAGCGGGACAACCTGCTGGTCGCCGTGTCGGAATCGACCGCATCGGCGCTCGGCGCGCTGGGCGTCGACCCGGGCAGGATCCGCATCGTGCACAACGGGGTCGAGGACCCGGGGCCCAGGACACCGAGATCGGTGGAGCCGCTGTTCCTGGCGGTCGGCCGACTGGTCGAGTACAAGCGCATCGACCTGCTGTTGCGGCTCTGGGAGCGGGTGCGGCCGGTCACCGGGGGCACGCTGGTGATCGTCGGGGACGGCCCCGAGAGCCGGCGGCTCGAAGCCCTCGCCGGCCCGGGCGTCGTCTTCGCGGGCCGGGTGTCGGAGGAGGAGAAACACCGGCTGCTGTGCGCCTCCTGGCTGCTGTTGCACCCCTCGGCGGTCGAGGGGTGGGGCCTCGTCGTCACCGAGGCGGCGACGCGCGGAACCCCGTCGGTCGGCTTCGACGTGCCCGGTCTGCGGGACTCCGTGGAGGACGGCGTGACCGGGGCGCTGGTACGGGGCGAGAGTGCCTTCGCAGCGGCCTGGTGCGCGCTCGCCCTGGACCACGAGCGGCGTGCGGCCATGGGCAGGGCCGCCGCCCGGCGCGCCGAGCGCTACCGGTGGACCACGACCGTACGGCGCTTCCGGGCCGTGGCGACGGAGGCCGCCGCCCGCCACCACGCCCCCGGGCGCTCCGGCGCCCCCCTCCCCGCCGGTGTCGGCGTCGTTTCCGCGGGCGGCCACGAGGCCGACCGTGACATCGGAGCGCTCGGCCCCCTGCCCTGCCTCCCCGGCGCCTCCGCCGCACCGGACGGCGTGCCCGGCGGTGTGCCGTGGGCGGCCGCCCCGACCGCCCCGCGCCGGGGCTGAGCCGATGAAGGACCCCTCACTGCGCCGCTCCGTGGCCCTCTTCCGGGGCTTCCTGCGCGAACCGTCCGACCCCAAGGGCTTCTACGAGCTCCTCGCCCGCGACGCGGCGAACCAGGTGGAGCGGTACGAGCCGCTCGCCGGGCGGGTCGTCGTCGACGTGGGCGGCGGAGGCGGCCACTTCACCGAGGAGTTCCGCCGGCGCGGCGCCCAGGGCTTCCTGTTCGAACCGGATCCGGAAGAGCTGACGGCGTCGCGGCGGCGGCCCGAGGGAGCGGTCCTCGCCGACGGGTACCTGCTGCCGCTGGCCGACGGCACCGCCGACATCTGCTTCTGCTCCAACGTGTTGGAGCACGTGGAGGACCCGAGGACCTTCCTCAGCGAACTGATCCGCGTCACCCGCCCCGGCGGACTGATCTACGTGTCCTTCACCAACTGGCTCTCACCCTGGGGCGGCCACGAGTGGGCGCCCTGGCACTACCTGGGCGCCGACCGGGCGCGCCGCCGCTACGAGCGCCGCACCGGCCGCCCCGCCAAGCACGTCCTCGGCGAGAACCTCTTCCCCGTCCACGTCGGCGCCACCCTGCGCCAGGTCCGGGCCCGCGACGACGTGACCGTGGTGTCCGCCCGCGCGCGCTACTGGCCGTTCCTGCCGGATCTGGTCACCAGGGTGCCGCTGCTGCGCGAGTTCGCCACCTGGAACCTCCTCCTCATCCTCCGGCGGTGCCCATGACCACCACCATCCCCGCGCCTCCCCGCTCCCCGGCGCCCGGGACGCCGCCCGCCCGGGAACCGGCCGACGGGCCGCGCTCCCGCCGCTGGCTGTGGGGCTTCTGGGCCGCCGCCCTGACGGCCTTCCTGGCCGTGGCACCGGGCCGGATGACGTTCGACACCAAGCTGGGCGTCGCCCTCGACCCCCTGCGGTTCCTCGGGGACCTCGGCGAGCTGTGGCACAGCCGCGCCGGGTTCGGCGGCATCTTCGACCAGTACGTCGGTTACGCCTTCCCGATGCTGCCGTTCTACGCCCTGACGGACCTGGTGCGGCTGCCGGTGTGGCTCGCCGAACGGCTGTGGCTGTCCATCATCGTGACGGCCGCCTTCTGGGGCGCGCTGCGGCTCGCCGAGCGCCTGGGCGCCGGCACCGCTGGCACCCGGCTGCTCGCCGCCGCGGGCTACGCGCTGTGGCCGGTCTTCACCGTCGTGGTCGGCTCCACTTCCGCCGCCGCGCTGCCGGGCGCGATGCTGCCCTGGGTGCTCCTGCCGCTCACCGACCCGCGCACCCCGGCGAGGGCGGCGGCCCTGCGCTCCGCCCTGCTGATCCCGTTCATGGGCGGCGTCAACGCGGCCTCGACGCTCGCCTCCCTGCTGCCCGTCGGCCTGTACCTGCTCAGCCGGCCGGCGGGCCCACGCCGCCGGACCCTGCTCGCCTGGTGGATCCCCGGCGTACTGCTCGCCACCGCCTGGTGGGTCGTCCCGCTCCTCCTGCTCGGCCTGCACGGTGAGAACTTCCTGCCGTACGTCGAGCAGTCCGAGACCACGACGGCCACCATGTCCGCCACCGAACTGCTGCGCGGGGCCGGCAACTGGGTGGCCTACCTGCACTTCGGCGAGGCCTGGCTGCCCGCCGGCTGGACGGTGGCGACCTCCGTCCTCACGGTGCTCGGCTCCGCGTTCGCCGCCGCCCTCGGGCTGGCCGGCCTCGCCCGGCGGGACGTCCCCGAGCGCCGCTGGCTGTTGCTCGTGGTGCTGTCGGTGGCCCTGGTCACCCTCGCGGGCTACGGCGGCCCGCTCGGCGGGCTCTTCCACGGCACCGTGCAGGACTGGCTGAACGGCTGGCTCGTACCGTTCCGCAACATCTACAAGTTCCAGCCCGGCCTGGCGCTCGCCCTCGTGCTCGGGCTCGCCCACCTCACCGCCGTCCTCGCGCGGCGACGCGGGGAACGGGCGGCGCGCGGACGGTCGTACGTGCCGCTCGTCGCGGCCGCGCTCGTCCTGCCCGGCCTCCTCCTGCCGTACGTCAACGGGAGCATCCTCCAGCCCGGTGCCTTCCCGAAGCTGCCCACCCACTGGGAACGCGCCGCCGACTGGCTGAAGGACAACTCGCCCACCACCCGGGCCCTCGTCGTCCCCGCGACCGCCCACGGCATCTACACCTGGGGCACCACCATCGACCAGCCCCTCGACGTCCTCGCCTCATCCCCCTGGGCCCAGCGCGACTACGTGCCGTTCGGCACCCCCGGCAACCGGCGGGCGATGGACGCCGTGGAGCAGGCGCTGCTGTCGGGCGGTGAAGTGCCGGGCCTGAGCGACTTCGTGCACCGTGCCGGACTCCACTACGTCGTCGTGCGCAACGACCTCGACCCCGACCAGATCGGCTACGTCCCGCCGCAGACCGTCAAACGCACCCTGGAGGCGTCCGGCTACCGGCGGGTGACCGGCTTCGGACCGGTCCTCACCGGAGGGCGGATCCCGGACGACACCCCCGTACAGATCGAGGGGCTCTACCCCCGCCAGCAGGCCGTGGAGATCTACGAGCCGCCGAAGGCCACCGAGCGGCCCGGCCGGGCAGCCATCAAACCCGCCGCGGACACGGCCGTCGTCAGCGGCGGGCCCGAGGCCCTGCTGCGGCTGTCCGCCGACCCCCTGATGAAGGACCGGCCCGCCGTACTCGCCGGGGACGCGACGCCGGGGCTCGGCACACCGCCCGTACGGGCCGTGGCGGACGGACTGCGGCGCGCCGACACCCGGTTCGGGCTCGTCAACACCAACACCTCGTACACCTATACGGCGACGGAGCGGAACCCCTCCGGCAGCGCACAGGACCCGGGCCGCCCGCCCCGGCAGATCCTGCCCACCGAGGACCTCCGCCACCAGACGACGGCCGTGCTGCGCGGAGCGGCCTCGGTCACCGCGTCGAGCAGCGGGAACTGGCTGTTCCACCTCCCGCAGTACGACCCGGTGAACGCCTTCGACGGCAACCCCGACACCGCCTGGACCGAGGGCGGCGCCGACTCCCCGGTCGGGCAGTGGCTCCGTATCGACTTCGAACGCAAGCTGTCCCTGCCCGACGCGATCCGGCTCACGCCGCTCCCCTCCGGCGGACTGCGCGCGGCGGCCACCTCCGTACGCGTGGAGACCGAGCGGGGGAGTGAGGTGAGCGCGCTCCGGCCGGACGGCACACCGCAGACGGTACGGACACCGGCGGGGGAGACCGGCTACCTGAAGATCACCATCGAGGGCGCCCAGCAGGGCGCACCCGGACTGATCGGAGCGGGCTTCTCGTCCGTCGACATCCCCGGTGTCACCGTCACCCGGCTACTGGCCCTCCCGGAGGACGCGGCGGGGGAGGAGAGCGCACCCCAGGAGGTCTACTCCCTGCACCGGGGCAGCGACCCCGGCGGCCTGTCACCGGCGTCCGCCGAAGTCGGGCTGCACCGGCAGTTCCTGACGCGGACGGAAGGCGCGTACGCGCTGCGGGCGACCGCACTGCCCGTACCGGGCGACGCACTGGACGAGCTGCTGTACCGGCTGGCGCCCGAGCAGCGCAGGAAACTCACCGTCACGGCCGACTCGACGGCCAGGCTCGGATCCTCCCTCAGCCCGCGCAACCTGGTCGACGGCGACCTCACCACCGCGTGGATCGCCGGGGAGCGGGCGGTGATCCACCTGCGGTGGCCCGAGAAGCGCGCCGTCGGGGAGATCGTGTTCGCACCCGCCGGAGGGCTGTCCACCCGTGCCCAGCAGGTGGAGATCAGCTCACCGGACGGCGCGGCCACCGCCTCCGTCGACGAGAACGGCCTCGCCCGCTTCCAGCCCATCAGGACCGACCGGCTCGACATCACCGTGACCCGGACCGCACCGCTGACCCTGCACAACCCGGTCGCCGACGGCCGACTGCAACTCCCGGTCGGGCTCAGCGAGGTGTACGTACCGGCACTCGACGAATACCGGGTGCCGCAGCCCGACCCCGACACCACCTTCGCACTGCCCTGCGGCCAGGGGCCCGTGCTGTCCATCGACGGCACGCTCCACGCGACGACCGCCCGCGGCAAGGTCCGCGACCTGACGGAACGCCGCCCCGTCGACGTGCGCCTGTGCGCGGGCGCCGAACACGGCGGCACCGCCCGGCTGGCCGCCGGGACGCACCGGGTGGAGGCGGGCGACACCGGCCCCCTCGCCATCACCGACCTGAGCCTCACCCGTGGCAACGCACCCGCACCGGCCACCGTCGCGGACCGGCGCGCCCTGACCGTCGGCGACTGGTCGGGCGACCGGCGCAGCGTGGACGTGGGCGCCGGCCCGGCCTCGTACCTCCAGCTCTTCGAGAGCCACAACGACGGCTGGCGCGCCACCCTGGACGGGCGTGAACTGACCCCGGTACGCATCGACGGCTGGCAGCAGGGCTTCCTCGTCCCCGAGGGCGAAGGCGGCACGGTCCGGCTGGAGTTCGCCCCGGCACGCTGGTACGTCGCCGGGCTCATCGGCGGCGCTGTGGGCCTCCTGCTGCTGGTGGGGCTGGTGCTGGTCCTCGGGCGAGGCCGAGGCGGTGCTACCGGACCGGACGAGCCCTCGGCGCCGGGGCCCGTACTGGGGGTGGCGGCGCTGACCGTCGTGGTCGCGCTGGTCGCCGGATGGGTGGCGCTGGTCGTCCCCGTCCTGGCGGCCGTCGCGCATCTGCGGCGCTCGCTGCTGGTGCCGGTGGCGCTGTTCGCCATGGCCGCGGCGGGGGTCGTGGCCGCCTGGGAAGCCGGTGCCCTGCCGTCGGCGCGCGAGGGGGCGTTCGGGCCGGTGGCCCAGTTCCTCGCCGTGACGGCGCTGGCGGCGGCGGTGGTGACCACCAAGAAGACCGGGGAACCCCCCGGGACCCCGCCGGTGCGGCAACCCGATCCGGACACCACCCCGCTGCCACGGCGGCGGCCTCCCGCCGAACGCCCGCCAACAGAGGGGGACGGCCGATGACGGCGCCACGAGCAGAGGGGAACGGCCGATGACGGCACTGCACCACCACCCGGCCCGGCAGGAGGGGCCCGAACCGCTCGCCCGGGTGCCCTTCTCCACGGTCGACGAGGTGACCCGGCACTGCCTGACCCCGCAGGAACCGGAGACGGTCCACATCGAGGTGCACCTCCCCGGCCGCCCCGACGCCGCGCGGCTGCGCACCGCGTTCACCGAGGCGCTCCGGCGCCACCCGCGCATCCTGATGCGCGAGGCACCCGGACCCTGGTACCGGAGGCGGTACGAGTGGGAACTCACCACCGGCCCCGACCCCGGCGCGGAGGTCGTCTCCGTACCGGATCCCGGGCCCGGCGCGCTGGACCGGGCGAGGCAGCGGGCTCTGAGCGAGGCACCACCGCTCACCTCGTCGCCACCGGTACGGCTGGAGGTCATCGACCGCGTCCTGCTGCTCACCGTCAACCACACGGCGCTGGACGGCCCCGCCTGCCTCCGCGTCCTGGCGACCGCCGCGGAACTCTACGGCGGCCGGGACAACGCGCCCCAGGCGCCCCCCGTTCGCCCGTCGGCCCGAGGTCGGCGAGGTGCAGACGGCACTCGACCTGGAGATCGTCGTCGAGTACGGCGTCTCCATCCGCGACG
>NZ_JBEPEL010000045.1:0-57748 GCF_040300825.1 Streptomyces sp. NPDC000229 | reverse complement strand
TCCCCAACGAACACGGCGGGCGGGAGAACTTCGACGCGGTCGCCTTCCTCCAGGAGATGAACGCCACCGTTTACCGCCGCTGCCCGGGCGTGGGGGGACACGGACCGGGCCGACGGGGGCGGGGCGAAGCGGCCGTTACGTCAGGCCGAGCGCCGGCATGACGTAGTAGAAGGCGAAGACCGCCGAGACGACGTACATCGCCACCGGGACCTCGCGCCCGCGCCCTGCCGCCAGGCGCAGCACGCTGAAGGCGATGAAGCCGATGCCGATGCCGTTGGTGATCGAGTACGTGAACGGCATCATCACCATCGCCAGGAACGCGGGCACCGCGATGGTGTAGTCGCTCCAGTCGATGTCCTTCACCGACCCGGCCAGGATCAGGAAGCCCACCGCCAGCAGCGCGGGCGTGGCGGCCTGGGAGGGGACCATGGTGGCGAGCGGGGTGAGGAAGAGGGCCACCGAGAAGAGGCCGCCGGTCACGACGGACGCCAGGCCGGTCCGCGCGCCCTCGCCGACGCCCGCCGTGGACTCCACGAAGCAGGTGGTGGCCGAGGAGGAGCTGGCGCCGCCGGACGCGACCGCAAGGCCGTCGACGAGGAGCACCTTGTTGATGCCGGGGAAGTTGCCGTCCTTGTCCATCAGCTTGGCCTCGTCGCCGACGCCGAGGATCGTGCCCATCGCGTCGAAGAAGCAGGAGAGGAGGACCGTGAAGACGAAGAGGCAGCCCGTGAGCAGGCCGACCTTCTCGAAGCCTCCGAACAGGCTGACCTGGCCGACGAGCCCGAAGTCGGGGGTGGCGACCGGGTTGCCGGGCCACTCGGGGGTGGTCAGGCCCCAGGAGGGGATGGTCGCGACCGCGTTGACGACCATGGCGACGATCGTCATGACGACGATCGAGATGAGGATCGCGCCCGGCACCTTGCGGATGATCAGCGCCAGCGTCAGGAGCGCGCCCAGCACGAAGACCAGGACCGGCCAGCCGGTGAGGTGACCGGAGGCGCCCAGCTGGAGCGGGACGGTGGTGTGCGCGGCGTCCGGGATGCGGGAGACGAAACCGGAGTCGACCAGGCCGATCAGCATGATGAACAGGCCGATACCAATGGCGATGCCCTTGCGCAGGCCGACGGGGACGGCGTTCATCACCCGCTCACGCAGACCCGTGGCCACGAGCAGCATCACCACGAAGCCGGCCAGCACGACCATGCCCATGGCGTCCGGCCACGACATGCGGGGGGCGAGCTGGAGGGCGACGACCGTGTTGACGCCGAGGCCGGCCGCCAGGGCGATCGGTACGTTGCCGATGACGCCCATCAGCAGCGTGGAGAACGCGGCGGTCAGCACGGTGGCGGTGACCAGCTGGCCGCCGTCGAGCTGGTGCCCGTACATGTCCTTGGCGCTGCCGAGGATGATCGGGTTCAGCACGATGATGTAGGCCATCGCGAAGAAGGTCGCGAATCCGCCGCGTACCTCGCGGGCGACCGTGGAGCCGCGCTCCGAGATCTTGAAGAAGCGGTCCAGGCGGCCGCTGGTCGGCTGCTGGGAGGACGGCGGCTGGGCACCGGCGTCCGTCAGCGTGGTGGCCGAGGAGGGCATGCGAAACCTCAGGGTACGGAGGGGGCGGGAAGGGGTCATAACCGGTCGTGTTTGGTCGTTCACACGAAAGAAACCGGTCAGACACAAGCCGTTTCAGTATGAAGGCATCATGCGAAGATCGGTATCTCCGCGCGTAGAGCCCGCCCGCACAAGGGTCGCGAGCCGCCCTTGAGCCCCCGCCTACACTGTGCGCATGGCGAAGTGGACCCCCAAGCACGAGGCACCCGAGCCCCTGGAGGGGCCCGTCGTCGCCACCATCACCGGCGGCACGATCATCTGGTTCGTCCTCTTCCTGGCGCAGGTCCCCTTCTACGGCTGGTTCGCCGACCGCGACCTCACCTGGTGGGTGTGGACCTGCCTCGCGGGCGCCGGGCTCGGACTGATCGGCATCTGGTACGTCCGCAGACGCGACGCGGCCCTCAAGCGGGTGGCGGCGGCCGAGCGGCCGCACGGCGACACCGACTGACGTACGGCCACGGGACCATTCCCGTCGTACCTGAGGCGGATCTTCCCGCCGCTCGCGGTGTGCGGGGGCGGGGACGGTCGTACCGTCGAAAACATGACGCAGCGGGCGAAGATCGAGACCGACGGCTCCAACGGCGCCGATCCCGGCAGGCCCGGCATCGACGCGGGGGCGGAACTCGACCCCGTCCACCCGGTACAGCCACCCGTCCAGCACCGGCCCGCCGGGCTGACCGCCGCCGAGGTCGCCGAGCGGGTCGCCCGGGGCGAGGTCAACGACGTACCCGTACGCAGCTCCCGCTCCACCGTCGACATCGTCCGGGGCAACGTCTTCACCCGCTTCAACGCGCTCATCGGCGTCCTGTGGGTGATCATGCTGATCGTCGCCCCGATCCAGGACAGCCTGTTCGGGTTCGTCATCGTCGCCAACACCGGCATCGGCATCATCCAGGAGCTGCGCGCCAAGAAGACCCTCGACTCCCTCGCCGTCATCGGTGAGACCAAGCCCACCGTCCGGCGGGACGGTACGGCGGCCGAGGTCCACATGTCGGAGATCGTCCTCGGGGACTGCATCGAACTCGGCCCCGGCGACAAGGTCGTCGTCGACGGCGAGGTCGCCGAGGCCGACAACCTGGAGATCGACGAGTCGCTGCTCACCGGCGAGGCCGATCCCGTGGTGAAGAAGCGCGGCGACCAGATCATGTCCGGCAGCTTCGTCGTCGCGGGCGGCGGGGCGTTCACCGCCACCAAGGTGGGACGCGAGGCATACGCGGCGCAGCTCGCCGAAGAGGCGTCCCGCTTCACCCTCGTCAACTCCGAGCTGCGCAACGGCATCTCCACGATCCTCAAGTACGTGACGTGGATGATGGTGCCGACCGCGATCGGGCTCGTCATCAGCCAGCTCGTCGTCAAGGACGTCGACTTCAAGGACTCCGTCGCCCGGACCGTCGGCGGCATCGTGCCGATGATCCCCGAGGGGCTGGTCCTCCTCACCTCCGTCGCCTTCGCCATCGGCGTCATCCGGCTCGGCCGCAAACAGTGCCTCGTGCAGGAGCTGCCCGCCATCGAAGGGCTCGCCCGCGTCGACGTCGTGTGCCTCGACAAGACCGGCACGCTCACCGAGGGCGGCATGGACGTCACCGAGCTACGGACCCTGGGCGGCTCGGACGAGGCGTACGTACGCACCGTCCTCGGCGCTCTCGGGGAGTCCGACCCCCGCCCGAACGCCTCCCTCCAGGCGATCATCGACGCCTACCCGGACACCGAGCGGTGGCGGTGCACCCAGGCGCTGCCGTTCTCCTCCGCACGCAAGTACAGCGGCGCCGCCTTCAGCGAGGGCGACGGGCAGACCAGCACCTGGCTCCTCGGCGCCCCCGACGTCCTCCTCCCCGACGTCGACCCCGTCCTCGACGAGATCGACGACCTCAACCAGCAGGGGCTGCGCGTACTGCTCCTGGCGAAGGTCACCGGCGAGCTCGACGACCCCGACGTCACCGCGACCGCCCACGCCGCCGCCCTCGTCGTCCTGGAGCAGCGGCTGCGCCCCGACGCCGCCGACACCCTGGCCTACTTCGCCGACCAGAACGTCGCCGCCAAGGTCATCTCCGGCGACAACGCCGTCTCGGTCGGCGCCGTCGCCGGCAAGCTCGGCCTGCCCGGCGCCGAGCAGACCGTCGACGCCCGCCGGCTGCCCGCCGAGCAGGACGCGATGGCCAAGGCGCTCGACGACGGCGCCGTCTTCGGGCGCGTCACCCCGCAGCAGAAGCGGAACATGGTCGGCGCGCTCCAGTCCGGCGGCCACACGGTCGCCATGACGGGCGACGGCGTCAACGACGTGCTGGCCCTGAAGGACGCGGACATCGGCGTCAGCATGGGATCCGGCTCGGAGGCGACGAAAGCCGTGGCCCAGATCGTCCTGCTCAACAACAGCTTCGCCACCCTGCCCTCCGTCGTCGCCGAGGGCCGCCGCGTCATCGGCAACATCACCCGCGTCGCGACGCTCTTCCTCACCAAGACGGTCTACTCGGTGCTGCTGGCGATCCTGGTGGTGTGCAGCGGCATCGAGTACCCCTTCCTGCCCCGTCACCTCACCCTGCTGTCCACCCTCACCATCGGCGCGCCCGCCTTCTTCCTGGCCCTCGCGCCCAACAAGGAACGGGCGAAGCCCCACTTCGTACGCCGGGTGATGCGGTACGCGATCCCGGGCGGGATCGTCGCCGCCGCGGCGACCTTCGCGACGTACCTGCTCGCCCGCGCCCACTACAGCGGGCCGGACGCGCTGAGCGCCGAGACCAGCGCGGCGACGCTCACCCTGTTCCTGGTGTCGATGTGGGTACTGGCGATCGTCGCCCGGCCCTACACGTGGTGGCGGATCGCGCTGGTCGCGGTCATGGGCGGGGCGTTCCTGCTGGTGCTCGTCGTGCCCTGGCTCCAGGACTTCTTCGCCCTGCGGCTGGTGGGCACGACGATGCCCTGGCTGGCCGTGGCCGTCGCGGCGGCGGGCGCCGCGACGGTGGAGCTGGCCTGGCGGTGGGTGGACCGCAGGTTCCCGGCGTAGGCCCCTCGGGCGGACGGTCAGTCGAACCAGCGGTCCCGGGCCAGCTCCGCCGTACGGGACGGGTCCTCCAGCAGCGCCGCCACCTCGAAGCGGCGCGGCCACTGGCCCGCCGCCCAGGCGAGGCCCGCCGCGACGCCCTCCAGGGTGGCCGCGTGGACGGTGCCGTCCGGGGTGCGGCGCCAGTCCAGCTCCACGCCGCCCGCGCGCAGCTCCTCGTGCTCGACGTACGTCGCGGGCGTGGCCGGACCGAGCAGGGCGTGCACCGACTCCGGTACGTCGTGCTCCTCGCCGTCCGTCGTGACCTCCGCCTCGACCTCCTCGCTCAGCCGCCGCACCTGGAACAGCTCCGCCAGGTCCGCCGCCCGCGACGGGGCCACCGGCAGCAGCGCACGGCCCCCGACCAGCGGCAACAGGTCGGGCGCGTCGGCGATCAGCGCGTCGGCCGCGTCCACCACCCGCACCTCGCCGTCGACGACCGCGCGCAGCTCGTCGGGGAGGGTCACCTGCTCGGGGTCCAGGTCGGCGAGGGCGGTGTAGAGGCCGTGCAGCTGGGCGGCGGTCACCTCACGGTCCGGGTCGGCGAGCCGCCCCAGCAGCTCCGCCGCGCCGCCCGGCTCGTCCAGCAGTGCGGCGACGGAGGTCCGCACGCCCAGGGCGCGCAGCACCTGCGGGTCCTGGAAGCCGGACGCGATGTCGACCGAGTCGTACAGCCCTTCCAGCAGCGGGTCCACCCCGGCGGCCCGCAGCCCGGCCGGGCGGCGGCCGTCCAGCACGGGGTGGTCGCGCAGCCACCACGCCGTGTACGAGCGGACCGTCTCGGTCGTCCCGTCCGGCAGCAGGACCCGCACCGGCTGGGTGAGCGCGTCGCGCAGCGGCGGCCGGGCGAGCAGCGCCAGCGCCTCGGGCCAGGCGTCGTCGTCCACCAGGTCCAGGTCCCGCACCGCGACGATCTCGGTCGCGACCGGCGGCACCGGCGTCTCGGGCAGCCGGTCCAGCACGTCCTCGCACCACACGTCGACGGCGTCCAGCAGGCCGACGTCGTCGGGCTCGGCGAAGTCCCCGTCGCGGGGCTCCAGTTCGTCCGGGTCGAGGACGACGTCCGTGGCCCGTACGAGGGCGAAGTCCGCGAGCACCCCGCAGGCGGCGAGCGGCTGCTCGCCCCACCGCTCGGCGAGCTCGGCGTCCACCAGCGCCAGCTCGTCCTCGCGCATGACGGCGGCGAACGGACTGCCCGGCAGGACCAGTTCACCGGCGGGCGCCAGTTCGCCGTCCTCGTCGGGCAGCGCGAGCGCCCCCAGCCACGGCTCGTCGCCGGGCTCCAGACCGGCGTCGCGTACGAGGGCGAGAACCGTGTCCGCCAGCTCGTCCGCGTCCAGGGCCTCCTCGTCCCAGGTGTCGCCCGCGTCCAGCGATCCGGCGACGGCGGCCCGCACCTGCGGGGTGGTGAGCACGGCGCGCGGGGTGGCGGGCAGGGCGCCGAGTTTCTCCAGGATCGGGTGGGCGGCGTCCGGGTGGGCGACCTTCAGGCCCAGCCGCGTCAGGTCGGTGGGCGTGTCCGGCAGCGGCAGCAGGACGTGCCGGGGGCCGGTGGCGGTACGTCCGCCGACGAGCGGCACGGGAAGGCCGGTCAGCCGGTCGGGGTCGACGCCCGCGAGCGACTCGTACAGCCGGTGCCACCACTCGGGGGTGCGCTCGGTGCCCGCCAGCCGGTCGATCGCGTCGCCGAGGGAGAGACGGGCCACGCCGAGGGCGCGCAGCTCGGTGCGGCGCTCGAGGCCGGCGGGCAGCAGCGTCGGCAGGACCTCCGCCAGGACGCGTACGGCGTCGGCGCCCGCGCCCTCCACGACCTCCGCCTCGAACGGGCGCAGGGCCGTCAGCTCTTCCGTGGCCGCCGCCGGGGCCAGGAACGCCACGCGTGGCAGCAGCTCCAGCACGGCGCCCCGGATCTCCCCGTCCAGGGCGCCCTTGCCGAGCGGTCCCGGCACGAGGTCGATCGTGCCCGTCGTCACGGGCCGCCAGTCGGCGAGCAGCTCGGCGTACGCGTCGGCCGCGCGGCGCACCAGGAAGTCGGTGAGCGGACCGGGCGCCGGATGGCGGCGGGTGGTGTCCAGCGGGAACGTGGCGATGAGCAGGGCCGGGATGCCGAGCGGCTCGTCGGTGGGCGTCGGGGCGTGCACCACGGGCGCGGTACGGGGGCGGGCGGGGGCGCCCTCGCCGTCGACGGGCACCGCCCAGGTCACCGCCCAGTGCGGCCGCAGCCGCTCCTCGACGGGCCGGTCCTTGAGCAGCTCGGCGTCGATGGCGCCCTGGTGGCTGACGGTCCGCCACCGCCGGGTGCCGCCGTCCGTGTCGTCGATGTGGACGTACCCGTCCTGCTGTCGGCGCGTGAGCGTCCGCGTGCCCTTCGGAGTCTCGACGACGACCTCGGTGAGGCCAGGCAGGGTCAGCAGCAGGGCGTCGTCGATCCCGGCGAGCAGCCGTTCGGCGAGGTCCACGGCGGCGGCGTCCCGCAACGGCAGGATCACCACCGTGTCGTACCCCTCCGGTGCGGTGCCCTCGGCGGGCAGCGGGAGGCGCAGCAGCGGTACGTGGCCGTCGCGGCGGCGCAGCTCGTCGCCCAGGCCGGGGCTGGCCTGCGCGGCCTCGGCGGCCATCTCGCGGGCCTCGCGCAGCGACCACCTCACGCCCCCGTGCCGGCCCACGACCGCCGGCTCGTCGCTCACCGCGAGCACCGCGGCGAACCCGACGCCGAACCGGCCGACCGCGCCCTCGTGACCCTCCCGCTTGGCGGAGGCGCGCAGCGTGCTGAGCGACTCGACGCCGGTCGCGTCCAGGGGCGCGCCGGTGTTGGCGGCCGCGAGTACGGCGGGGCCGTCCGCGTCAGCCGGGTGCAGGGTCAGCCGGAGCCGGCCGGGCACGCCCGCGCGGGCGGCGGCGTCGGCGGCGTTCTGCGCGAGCTCCACGACCAGCCGGTCGCGGTAGCCGCCGAGTGCGAGGTCCTCCTCGGCGTTGGCGTCCTCCCGGAACCGGGCGGGCCCCGCGCCCCACGCGTCGAGCACCCCGCGCCGCAGTCGCGCGGTCCCGAACGGGTCGGCCCCATCGGTCGCCGTCGCCCTCACGCTCACGTCGTGCTCCGCTCTCTTCGGCTGTGCATGTTCCGGGGCCCGAAGGTACCGCGTGCCGCAGCCGAACCAGGGCCTCGGCCCCCGGGGCCGACTGGTACACCCGGGGCGGCGCCCGGGCCGGGTCGCCCCTGCGGGGTCGGTCGCCGTTGGGCCGCTGCGGGGTCACCGCAGGACCCGGCCCCCGAACACCCCACGCGGGCGCGCAAACCCCCTGGCCCCGCACGGGGCGCACCCGCCGCGAGGCGCACCCGCCCGGCGGGAGGGCTAGCTGTGGCCGAGGTCCTCGGAGGCGGCGTCCGGGGACACGGCGGGCACCGAGCCGCTGTCGCGGGCGGGACGCAGGGGGAACTCGTCGGCGCCCATCGAGTCCAGGACCGGCGGAGCCGGGCGCGGCGGCTTGGGCATGACGGCCGCCTCGGAGTGGCCGCCGCAGCCGTACGTCAGGGACACCACGTGCCCGTCGGCCGGCGAGAACTCGTTGGCGCACACGCCGAACGCCTGCTTCAGGGACCCGCCCAGCGGCATCAGGAACCCGCACGACACGCACGGCGCCGGGGCCGCCTGGGCCATGGGGGTCTTCGCGCCGAAGTTCTCCTCCCACCGGTCGGCCGCGACGTGCAGCCCGTACCGCGACAGCACCCGCGCCCGGCGCAGGCCCAGCTCCTCGGCGACGGCCGCGATGGATCCCCGCGAGGGCGTACGGGTGACGAGGTCGGCGTCCTCGGTCTCGACGAGCTCGGCCATCTCCTCCGACACGGGGGAGTTCGGCGGCGGGACGTCCTCGCCGGTGTACCCGGGCTCCAGACGGAGGTCGTCCTGCTCGGTCGGCAGCAGGTCACCGGGGCCCAGGTCGCCCGGGCGCAGCCGCTCGCTCCACGGCACCCACTCCGGGGCCAGCAGCGCGTCGGGCCCCGGCAGCAGGACCGTCTCGTCGAGCGTGACGACCTTCGCGCGGGACGCGCGGGCCACCGTCACGGCCCAGCGCCACCCCCGGTAGCCGGGCTCACGGCATTCGAAGAAGTGCGTGACGACCCGGTCGCCCTCTGCGACGACGCCGGTGTGCTCGCCCACCACCCCGGGCGCGGCCACCTCGGCGGCCGCCTCCCGCGCAAGGTCCACCGCCTCGGCGCACAGGCGGTCGGGGGCGGGGGTACGCGCAGTACGGCTTCGCGTCGTCGCAGCACTCACAGGTCTCGCTCATCTCCTACGCCGTCTCACAGATGCGCCGGCCGATTCGCGATGTACGGGCGGCGGGCGGAGCGGACCAACGGGCCGCATCGACGTCCGCGCCCGACGTGTCTCGGGCACACCTATCGTCATCCATTCTGCGGGATGCCGAAGAGGCGCGCGGCCGAGAACTTCCGCCGGTGGCGCGCTACGCACGCTACCCCCTCCGCAGCCCGCCGCCCACCTGCCCGCCCCAAGTAGCTCTCATCACGGTTCACCAAAGGGACTGCTGGGGCACTATGACGAGGTGGCAACCGCGAGGTCGTCCGAGGCCGCCGGGCCGCTCCGAAGGGCGGGCCGGCGGGTCGGCCGTGCCCTCCACCTGCCGTTCACGGGCACCGCGCGCGGTATCCGAAAAGCGACACACGCCCACGGCGCGGGTGAATCGGGTCTCGGCAAACTGATCGAACTGCACGCCGTGAACGGCGCCGGTGACGTCATGATCACCGTCGCCCTCGCCTCCACGGTCTTCTTCTCCGTCCCGACCGACGAGGCCCGCGGCCGGGTGGCGCTGTATCTCGCCATCACCATGGCCCCGTTCACGCTCCTCGCGCCCGTCATCGGCCCGCTCCTGGACCGCATCCCGCACGGCCGCCGCGCGGCGATGGCAGGCGCGATGGGCACCCGCGTGGTGCTCGCCATCGCCCTGTCCGGCGCGGTCGCCACCGGTGACCTGGAGCTGTATCCGGCGGCGCTCGGGGTGCTCGTCGCGTCGAAGGCGTACGGGGTGGTGCGCAGCGCCGTCGTACCGAGACTCCTGCCCCACGGCTTCTCCCTGGTGAAGGCGAACTCCCGGGTCACCCTCGCCGGCCTGCTCGCGACGGGCATCGCCGCCCCCATGGGGGTGGGGTTGCAGCAGATCGGCCCGCAGTGGCCGCTGTACGGGGCGTGCGTGCTGTTCACCGGGGGGACGCTCCTGGCGCTGTCGATGCCGCACAAGGTGGACTCGGCGAAGGGCGAGCGCAAGGCCCACATGCTGACGCACGGCGAGCGCAGACCGAGCCTGCGCACGGTCGGTCCGTCCGTCCTGCACGGCCTCCAGGCGAACGCCGCGCACCGCGTGCTGTCCGGCTTCCTGATCTTCTTCCTCGCCTTCCTGCTGCGGGAGCACCCGCTGTCGGGGCAGAGCGCGGCGGTGTCGCTGGGCATCGTCGGTGTGGCGGCCGGCGTCGGCAACGCGTGCGGTACGGCGCTGGGCGCGCTGCTCAGGTCCCGGGCGCCGGAGCTGATCGTCGCCGCGATGGTGACGCTCGCGATGACGGCGGCGATCGTGGCGGCGGTGTTCTTCGGCGGGGTGGCCGTGGCGGCCCTGGGCGCGGTGGCGGGGCTGTCGCAGGCACTGTCGAAGCTGTCGCTGGACGCGATGATCCAGCGGGACGTGCCGGAGGTGGTGCGGACGTCGGCGTTCGCCCGCTCCGAGACGCTGCTCCAGATGGCGTGGGTGGTCGGCGGCGCGATCGGCATCGCCCTGCCGCTGAACGGCACGCTCGGCATGTCGGTCGCGGCGGGGATCCTGGCGCTCGGCGTGGCGGTGACCGTACGGGGCCTGCTGACGGCCGCGCGGCGCGGCACGCCGCACCCCCGCGCGGCGTGACACGGGGCGGCGTATAGCCTTCGAGCCATGACCGTTGCGTTCACTTCCGGTAAGGCCCGCCGGGCCGGCGTCGCTCTGGGTGCCGTCTCCGCCGGACTCCTCGTACTCTCCGCATGCGGCTCCAAGCCGACCCCGCTCGCGACCGTGACGGTCGGGTCCGACTCGGTCAACGCCGAAGCGACCTGCTACAACGACGGCGAAGCGATCAAGGAGTCGCAGATCCAGACCTGCCTGGACAAGAAGGCGGAGAAGACCATCACCGTCTCGGCCGACGACCGGATCCGCTTCGGCGTCGACCCCGAGATCGCCGAGAACGGCTGGACGCTGTTCATCGGCGGCCAGCGCGCCGAGCAGGAGCCCTACAAGAAGACGTACCGGTCGATCCCGGCCAGCGCGTTCCTCTCCAGCCAGACCGGTGAGACCGCGAACTCGGCACAGATCAGCATCGTCGAGACCAGCGGCAAGAAGCTGACGGGCATCTGGCACTTCGAGCTGAAGAAGGAATCCTGACCCTGCGCGTCCTCGTCGTGACGGCGGTGGCAGCGGAGTCGGACTCCGTCACCGCCGGCCTCGACGGCTACGCGGCGTCCGCCCCGCGCGTCCTCGCGTCGGGCCGCACCGTGACGCGCCTGCACCGTCCGGCACCCGGCCCCCGCGCCGCGGGTCCGCCGGCACGGCACGCTCCGGAGGCCTCCGGGGCGGCGCCCGTGATCCTCGGGGCCGCACCGGACGGAGCGGTCGTGGACGTCGTCGCGGGGGGCGTCGGCCCCGCCGCCGCGGCCGTCGCGGCGACCAGCGCGCTCGCCGCAGCGCCGTACGCGTACGACCTCGTCGTCTCCACCGGCATCGGCGGTGGCTTCCCTCCGCACGCGCCCCTCGGGGCGGTCGTCGTGTCCGACGCGATCGTCGCCGCCGACCTGGGGGCCGACACGCCCGAGGGGTACGTCGCCGTCGAGGAGCTGGGCTTCGGCCGCTCCGTCCACCTGCCGCCGCCCGGGCTGACCGGCCGGATCGCCGAGGCCCTCCACGAGGGCGGGCAGCGGCACGTCGTCGCGCCGGTGCTGACCGCGTCCACGGTCACCGGCACCGCCGCCCGCACCGCCGAGCTGATCGCCCGTCACCCCCGCGCCGGGGCCGAGGCGATGGAGGGGTTCGGCGTCGCCGAGGCGGCCACCGCCCACGGCGTACCCGTCGTCGAGCTCCGCGCCGTCTCCAACACCGTCGGCCCGCGCGACCGGGCCGCCTGGCGGATCGGCGAGGCGCTGGAGTCCCTGCGGCGCACCTTCCAGTTGCTCGGCACCACCGTCTTCCTGGAGGACCTGTGACCCCCGTGCGGATCGCTTACTCCCCCTGCCCGAACGACACGTTCGTCTTCCACGCCTGGGCACACGGCCTCGTCCCCGGCGCGCCCGCGCTCGATGTGACGTTCGCGGACATCGACATCACCAACGGGATGGCCGAGCGGGGTGAGCTGGACGTCCTGAAGGTGTCGTACGCCGTGCTGCCGTGGGTCCTGGACGAGTACGCCCTGCTGCCGTGCGGCGGCGCGCTGGGCCACGGAGTGGGGCCGCTGGTCCTGACCCGCGAGCCGGGGCTGGATCTCGCGGGCCGCACGGTCGCGGTGCCGAGCGAACGCTCGACCGCGTACCTGCTGTTCCGGCTGTGGGCGGCGGACGTCGTCCCGGGCGGGGTCGGCGAGGTCGTGGTGATGCCGTTCCACGAGATCATGCCCGCCGTGCGGGACGGCAGGGTCGACGCGGGCCTGGTCATCCACGAGGCCCGGTTCACCTACCAGCGGTACGGCCTGCACCGCCTCGCCGACATGGGCGAGCACTGGGAGGCCACGACGGGGCTGCCGATCCCGCTGGGCGCGATCATCGCGAAGCGCTCGCTGGGCTCGGACACGCTGAAGCTGCTCGCCGAGTCGGCGCGCGCATCGGTCCGTATGGCCTGGGACGACCCGGAGGCGTCGCGCCCGTACGTACGGGAACACGCCCAGGAGATGGACCGGTCCGTGGCCGATCAGCACATCGGGCTCTACGTCAACGCCTTCACGGCCGACCTCGGCGAAGCCGGCTACGCGGCGGTCCGCGCCCTGCTGACCCGCGCGGCGGCCGAGGGCCTCGTCCCGCCCCTGAAGCCCGACGCGCTGTCCTTCCCCTGACGGCCGCCCCGCCCTGGATCCCGACGCGCTGTCCTTCGTGTGACGGCCGCCTCCGGCCGGTGGCCGGAGGCGGGTCGGGAGAGCCAGGGTCTTTCGTTTGGATCAGGCGTCACGAGCCCAGCAAGATCCGAACGAGAGGCCCTAGACGTCCAGCTGGTCGGCGACCGCCCGCAGCAGGCCGGCGATCTTCTTGCCGTGGACCTTGTCCGGGTAGCGGCCGCGCTCCAGCATCGGGGTGATGTTCTCCAGCAGCGTCGTCAGGTCCTGGACGATCGACGCCAGTTCGTCCGGCTTGCGCCGCTGCGCCGCCGCGACCGACGGGGTCGGGTCGAGGACCGTCACCGAAAGCGCCTGGTCACCGCGCTGGCCCGCGACCACGCCGAACTCGACGCGCTGGCCGGGCTTGAGGGCCTCGACTCCGGCAGGGAGCACCGACGAGTGCACGAAGACGTCGCCGCCGTCGTCGCGGGAGAGAAAGCCGAAGCCCTTCTCGCTGTTGAACCACTTGACCTTGCCGGTAGGCACGTCTGTCCTCGTCCTCGTACTCGATAAAAAACTGGCTCTGGATAGCACTACAGCGGGCCGCACGGCCCGCCAAGACCAAGGCTAATGGTCCAGCGGCTGCTGACAAGACGTCGCCGGTCTGTTCCTCCGGCCAGGGAACTACCCTGGCCGAATGCATAGTGAAACCCCCGCGAGCGGCGCCGCCCCCGGCGACGGCCTCGTCCGTGCCGGCGGGATCGTCTTCATCGTCGGTGCCGTGGCCACTCTCGTCACGGTCGCCCCCCTGTTCCTGGGTACCGATCCGTTCCCGCCGATCGCGTACGCCGTCTGCATGCTGATGGGCGTCGGCTTCGTGATCGCCGGCGCCGGCGTGCTGCGCTCGATCGCGGCCCAGCGCCGTCAGGCCAAGTCGGCCCTGTAGGCGTCCCACCAGGCCGGAAAGGCGGTCAGGTCGGGCAGGACGACGTCCGCGCCGGCCGCCCGCAGCTCGTCCGCGTCGCACGGTCCGGTGGGTATGGAGACGGCGAGGGCGCCGGCCGTGCGGGCGCCGCGCACGTCGCCGATGTGGTCGCCGACGTACACGCTCGCGCCGTGTTCGCGCAGTGCCTCCGCCTTGGCCTCGGCCCACAGCCAGCCGATCACCGCGTCGGGCTCCATTCCCAGGTGCGCGAGGTGGAGCTTGGCGTTCGGCTCGTGCTTGGCGGTGACGACGACGGCCCGGCCGCCCGCCGCGCGAACGGCTTGAATCGCATCCTTCGCGCCCGGCATCGCGAGGGTCGGCTCGATGGCGTACCTGGGGTAGATCTCCCGGTAGCGGTCGCCCATCTCCTGAATCCGGTCCGCCGGGAACCAGTGCGCCAGCTCCTGTTCCAGGGGCGGTCCGAGGCGGGTGACGGCCAGGTCGGCGTCGATCCACACGCCCGTTTCGGCGGACAGCGCCCGGTAGGCGGCGTGGATGCCGGGCCGGGAGTCGATCAGGGTCATGTCGAGGTCGAAGCCGACCGTCGGAGTGGGGACCATGGGGGTCATTGTGCCGGTCGGCCGGTTTCGGCCACCTGCTCGGACCGGCCCCGCTCGTGCGGGGCCGACACGCCCGGGCGGCTCCGGGTGTCAGGTGCGGCGGGCGCGCCAGAGGAGGTAGAGGGCGGAGGCGAGGGCGGCCGCGCGGAGGGTCCAGGGCCAGGCGGCGCCGAGCGCCTCGCCCATCGCGTCGCCGCCCGGCGCGATCGGGTCGCCCCAGCGGCGGTCGAGGCGGCCCCACAGCCAGACCGCGGTGCCCGCGGCGACGGCCCCCGGCAGGCCGAACACCGCCAGTTTCGCCTCCGCACGGCTGAGGCGCCCCGAGGCGTACGCGAGGAGCCAGCCGCCGAGCAGGGCGAGCCACGAGCCGAGGACGACGCCGGCCACCAGCAGCACCGCGGCGGCCACGAGCATGGGGTGGCCGAGCCGCAGTCGGGGCACGGACAGCCGGCGGCGCGCCGGCGCCGGGGCCGGGGGCGCCTCGGGAGCGTCCGGCACCGCGGCCGGGTCAGGGGCCGGGTCGACCGCTTCCGGTTGCGGTTTCGGCGGGGGTTTCAGCATGTCGGGGATCTCCACCCCGCCCTGGAACCCGGGCGGCAGCCCCTCCTGGACACGCCACCAGTCCGGCTGCTCCACCGACACGCCGACCTCGTCCATGCCGGCCAGGTGCGGGCTCCACGCCTCCGCCGCGGGCGTCTCGCGCGAGGGCGGGACTTCCGGGGCGTCGGGGCGTCGGCGGAACCGCGTACGGGGTGTGCGCTGCACCGGTACGGCGGGGCGCGCCGGACCGTCGCCGCCGGACGCGGCCGCGCCCGCCGGACCACCGCCGCCCGACGCGGCCGCGCCGACCACCTCGTCCGGCGTGCCGAGGGCGGTGAGAATGCCGCGCACCGCCCCGGGGCTGTCGTCCTTGGCCCGCCTGCTGTCGATCTCGGCGCGCAGCGAGGCCACGAGCCGCATCCGCGTCTGCGAGGACAGGTGGTGTTGCTGGGCCAGGTCACCCACCCGGCTCAGGTAGTCGAAGACCAGCTGGTCGCTCTCGATCCCCACCGTCACGACGTTAGCGCCTGCGCAGGGGCTAACGTGGTCCGGATGGGGACCGGTGAGCTCGATCGGGAGGCGCACGTGGCCGCAGGAACCGAAGGCATGGGCGGTACGGCGGCTCCGCGCACCCTGGCGGAGGCTCTGCGGGCCCGCGGTGACGAGGGCCTGGCCGCGCTGCTGCGCGCCCGTCCCGACCTGCTGGTTCCCGTTCCGAGCGACCTGACCCAGCTCGCCACCCGGGCCGGGACCCGCGCCAGTGTCGTACGGGCGCTGGAGCGGCTCGACCGGTTCACGCTCCAGACCGCCGAGGCGCTCGCTGTGGCGCCGGACCCGGCCCCGTATCCCGTACTGCTCGGGCTGATGGCCGGCGACGAGGGCGACGCGGAGGTGGTGGCGGCGCTGCCGCGCGCGGTCGGAACCCTGCGCGAACAGGCCTTGTTGTGGGGCGACGACGACCGGCTCCGGCTGGTGCGGACCGCCCGCGAGGTGCTGGCCCCTTCGCCGCAGCACCCTTCCCCCACGGGCCTCGGACCGACGGTCGCGGAGGCGACGGCGGGCATGTCGCCGACCCGGCTCCAGGAGATCATCGCGACGGCGGGGCTGCCGACGACACACGATCCGGTGTCGGCGGTCGCCGCGTTGACGGACCTGTTCACGGACCGGGAGCGGATGGGCGCGCTGCTGGACACCGCGCCGGTGGAGGCCCTGGGGGTGCTGGACCGGCTGGTGTGGGGGCCGCCGTACGGCGAGGTGACGCCGAACCCGGCGCCGCCGGTGCGCTGGTTGCGCGACCGGGGCCTGCTGCTGCCCGCGACGGCGCGCACGGTGGTGCTGCCGCGCGAGGCGGCGCTGCATCTGCGCGCCGGGCGCGCGCACCGGGTGCCCGAGCCGGTGCCGCCCGCCGTCACGCCCGCCCGCGAATACCGTCCACAGGTTGTGGACAGTACGGCGGCGGGCCAGGCGTACACCGCGCTCGCGACCATCGAGGAACTCGCGAAGGAGTGGAACGAGGGCGGCCCTGCGGTACTGCGCGCGGGCGGCATGTCCGTACGGGACCTGAAGCGGACGGCGGTGGCGCTGGACGTCACGGAACAGGTGGCCGCGTTCTGGCTGGAGGTGGCGTACGCGGCGGGGCTGGTCGCGCCGGACGGGGAGGCGGACGAACGGTACGCGCCGACGCCCGCGTTCGACGAGTGGCTGGCCCTCCCGGCCGCCGAGCGGTGGGCGCGGCTCGCCGGGGCGTGGCTGGCCGCGACGCGTACGCCGGGCCTGGTGGGCTCCCAGGACGCCAAGGGGCGCACGCTCGCGGCGCTCGGACCCGACCTCGACCGGGGCGCCGCGCCGGAGGTGCGCCGCCGGGTGCTGACGCTGCTGGCCGGGCTCCCGGCCGGGGCGTCCCCTGACCCCGAGACGCTGCTGGCCCGGCTGCGCTGGGAACGCCCGCTGCGGGACGGGCGGGGCGCCGGGCAGGCGGGCGCGGACCTGCGCGCCCGGCTGGCGAGCTGGACGCTGACGGAGGCGGAACTGCTGGGCGTGACGGGCCGCGGTGCCCTCTCGGCCCACGGCCGGGCCCTGCTGCCCGGCGCCCCGGCCCCCGGCACGGACCACCCGGTGGACGGGCACGCCCCGGAGGCCCACGGGCACACCACCAGCGCGCACGGGCACGCCGCCGACCCGCACGGACACGGGCACGCCCAGGACGCCCACGGGCACGCCCAGGACCAGCCGCGGAGGGCGACCGTCCCCGGCCCGGCCGTGCCCGCGCCCGAGGCGTACAACGGCCGCCGCCCCGCCCACGCCGCCACGGCGACCCACGCGGGCGCCGCCGCGCTCCTCGCGCCGCTGCTGCCCGAGCCGGTCGACCACGTACTGCTCCAGGCGGACCTCACGGCCGTCGCCCCCGGCCCCCTGAAGCGCCCGCTCGCCGACATGCTGGCTGTGGTCGCGGACGTCGAGTCCAAGGGCGGCGCCACGGTGTACCGCTTCACGCCCGCCTCCGTACGCCGCGCCCTCGACGCCGGGCAGGCGGCGGCCGACCTGCACGCCTTCCTCGCGGCCCACTCCCGCACGCCGGTTCCGCAGCCGCTCGCCTACCTCATCGACGACGTCGCGCGGAAGCACGGCCACCTCCGGGTGGGCGCCGCCTCCGCCTACGTACGCTGCGACGACGACGCCGTGCTGGGCGAGATCCTCGCCGACAAGCGGTCGGCGTCCCTGCGGTTGCGGCGCCTCGCGCCCACCGTGCTGGCCGCCCAGGCCGACCCCGCGACACTCCTGGAGGGGCTGCGGTCGATGGGCTTCGCCCCGGCGGCCGAGTCCGCGGAGGGCGACGTCCTGATCACCCGGGCGCACACGTACCGCACCCCGGCGCGCACGGCGCCCGCGCCGGTGCCGGAGGGGCCGCCCGAGCCGGACGCCACGCTGCTGGGCGCGGCCGTGAAGGCGATCCGCGCCGGTGACCTCGCCTCCACGGTCGTCCGCAAGCAGGAGCCGGCCGGCCGCGCGGCGGGGGACGGTGAGCCGCCCCGCACCTCCGCCGCCGAGACCCTCGCCACCGTCCAGGCCGCCGCGATGACCGGCTCCGCCGTCTGGATCGGTTACGTCAACGCCGAGGGCGCCGCCAGCCAGCGCGTCATCGCGCCGGTCCGGGTGGAGGGCGGCTTCGTCACGGCGTACGACCACACGGCGGACGAGGTCCGCACCTACCCGCTGCACCGCATCACGGGTGTGGCGGAACTCGCCGACGACCCGACCTGATCCCGCCCTGCGGCGGATCATGCGCCCGGGCGGCGGATTTACCGCCCGTGAGTGACCCATATCCCACCACAGGGGGACCTTCCGCATGTCCCCGGTGCGGCGTGGGCAGCCACGAGACGTCCCGAACGGCACCACAGGAAAGAGGTCGTCCCATGCGTCGTCGAGTCACCACCGTCCTGCTGACCACCGCCGCGTTCCTCTCCGCGATCACCACCCAGGCCGCCGCCATCGGCATCGATCTCGGGGGCGGCGTCACGCTCTGACCGCCCGCCCCCGCCGCGACCGGGCCCGCACCACCACGGAAGGTGCGGGCCCGTCCCCTTGCGCCGTCCACGGATGAGGAACCGCAATGAGCCGACGTATCGCCCTCCTGCTGACGGGCGCCACCCTGCTGTTCACCGCGCTCGCCACCCCCGCCGCCGCCTCCCCCCTGCCGCCGATCGGCGGCCCCCTGGCCGATCTCCAGATCGAGGGCCCGCTGTTCAACAGCCCCTTGATCTGACCGTCACGGGCGGGCACCTCACCGTCCACGCCACGCCTATTCCTCGTCCCCGTGTGCGGCTACTCATCCACCGCGGCCCGGCTGCTTACGCCGCCGATGCGTAACACTGGATGTTTGGCCACACACCGAGGCCGCCAGGAAAGGGTGAGGCGTGAACGGACCCCTGATCGTCCAGAGCGACAAGACACTGCTGCTCGAAGTCGACCACGAGCAGGCCGACGCCTGCCGACGCGCCATCGCTCCCTTCGCGGAGCTGGAGCGCGCGCCCGAGCACATCCACACCTACCGGGTCACCCCGCTGGGCCTGTGGAACGCGCGGGCGGCCGGGCACGACGCGGAGCAGGTGGTCGACGCGCTGGTCGAGTTCTCCCGCTACCCCGTGCCGCACGCCCTGCTGGTGGACGTCGCCGAGACGATGGCCCGCTACGGGCGGCTCACGCTCTCCAAGCACCCCACGCACGGGCTGGTCCTGACCACCACCGACCGGCCGGTCCTGGAGGAGATCCTCCGCTCCAAGAAGGTGCAGCCGCTGGTCGGCGCGCGCATCGACCCCGACACGGTCGTCGTGCATCCCTCGGAGCGCGGCCAGATCAAGCAGACGCTGCTCAAGCTGGGCTGGCCGGCCGAGGACCTCGCCGGGTACGTGGACGGCGAGGCGCACCGTATCGACCTCGCCGAGGACGGCTGGGCGCTGCGCCCGTACCAGCGGCAGGCCGTCGAGGGCTTCTGGCACGGTGGTTCGGGCGTCGTCGTCCTGCCCTGCGGCGCGGGGAAGACGCTGGTGGGGGCGGGTGCGATGGCGCAGGCCAAGGCGACGACCCTGATCCTGGTGACCAACACCGTCTCCGCCCGCCAGTGGAAGCACGAGCTGGTGAAGCGGACGTCGCTGACCGAGGACGAGATCGGCGAGTACAGCGGGACGAAGAAGGAGATCCGCCCGGTCACCATCGCCACCTACCAGGTGCTGACGACCAAGCGGAAGGGCATCTACCCGCACCTGGAGCTGTTCGACTCCCGCGACTGGGGCCTGATCGTCTACGACGAGGTGCACCTGCTGCCCGCGCCGGTCTTCAAGTTCACCGCCGACCTCCAGGCGCGGCGGCGCCTCGGCCTGACCGCGACGCTGGTGCGCGAGGACGGCCGCGAGTCGGACGTGTTCTCGCTGATCGGTCCGAAGCGGTTCGACGCGCCCTGGAAGGAGATCGAGGCGCAGGGGTACATCGCGCCCGCCGACTGCGTCGAGGTGCGGGTCAACCTCACCGACAGCGAGCGGCTCGCGTACGCGACCGCCGAGACGGAGGAGAAGTACCGCTTCTGCGCGACGACCGCGACCAAGCAGAAGGTCGCGGAGGCGCTGGTGCGGAAGTTCGCCGGCCAGCAGATCCTGGTCATCGGCCAGTACATCGACCAGCTCGACGAGCTGGGCGAGCACCTGGACGCGCCGGTGATCAAGGGCGAGACGCCCAACGCGCAGCGCGAGAAGCTCTTCGAGGCGTTCCGGCAGGGTGAGATCAGCGTGCTGGTGGTGTCGAAGGTGGCGAACTTCTCGATCGACCTGCCGGAGGCGACCGTCGCCATTCAGGTGTCGGGGACCTTCGGGTCCCGCCAGGAGGAGGCACAGCGCCTGGGCCGGGTGCTGCGGCCGAAGGCGGACGGGCACCAGGCGCACTTCTACTCGGTGGTCGCGAGGGACACGATCGACCAGGACTTCGCGGCGCACCGCCAGCGGTTCCTGGCCGAGCAGGGGTACGCGTACCGGATCGTCGACGCGGACGAGCTGTTCTCCCGGGACGCGGATCCGGATCTCAGCGGCGCCTGATCTCAGCGGCGCCCGATCTCAGCGGCGCCTGACGCCGGCCTCCTCGGCGAACTCACCGAGGACGACGACCCCGAACGCCGCTTCGGCGAACACCTTGATCGCGCGCAGGGCGTTGCCGAGGCGGTGGGCGGGGTGCCGTGTCGCGCCGAGGGCGGTGGCTCCGGAGGCGTTGTGGAGGGTGGCTGTGGTCATGTCTCCATGATGGTTTCCGGGACGGGGCGGTACATCGGTCCGCAGACCGAACCCCGGTGCCGTCCGCGTACGACTCCAGGCATACGGCATCCCCTACGGGTCGGATATTCGCTCGCCGCTCCTTCGGCGCGTGGCTAGAATCGCCGGCCTTGCCCGCCTCCCTCTCGTGGAGCGCCGCCCTCCGGTCGGAAACCGGTCGGCCCGCCGTCACCCCGCGTACGACCCCCGGAGGCTTCGCCGTGCCCGATCCGCTCTCCCAGGAGCGCGCCCATCTCGCGGCCTCGCGCGCCGCGCTGCGCGCCATGCGCCAGGACGTCCAGGCCCTGGACATCCGCGACGTCACCGCGAACTGGGTCAACGCCGCCGTGTTGTCGTCGCAGATCGAGGAACGGATCAAGGCGCTCGCCGATCTCTCCCACACGCCGCTGTTCTTCGGGCGGCTGGACTACCTGCCCACCACGCAGGAAGGGCACCGGTTCTACATCGGGCGGCGGCACGTGCACGACGCGGACGGCGACCCGATGGTCGTCGACTGGCGTGCGCCGGTGTCGCAGCCGTTCTACCGGGCGTCGAAGAAGGACCCGCAGGACGTGGCGCTGCGGCGGCGCTTCGGGTACACGGGCGGGGACCTCACGGCGTACGAGGACGAGCACCTGTCCGACCCGGCGGAGGCGGAGAAGGCGTCCAAGCTGCTCCAGGCGGAGATCGAGCGGCCGCGCGTGGGCCCGATGCGGGACATCGTCGCGACCATCCAGCCCGAGCAGGACGAGATCGTACGGTCGGGGCTCGGCGGCACGGTGTGTGTGCAGGGCGGGCCGGGGACGGGCAAGACGGCGGTGGGCCTGCACCGGGTGGCGTACCTGCTGTACGCGCACCGGGAGCGGCTGGCCCGCACCGGCACACTGGTGATCGGCCCGAACCGGTCCTTCCTCCACTACATCGAGCAGGTGCTGCCCGCGCTCGGTGAGTTGGAGGTGAAGCAGGCGACCGTCGACGACCTGGTCGCGCACGTCGAGGTGCGGGGCGCCGACGACCCCGTGGCGGCCGTGGTCAAGGGCGACGCCCGGATGGCCGAGGTGCTGCGGCGGGCCGTGCGGTCGCACGTCACGCTGCCGGCCGAGCCGCTGATGGTGGTGCGCGGTTCGCGGCGCTGGCGGGTGCCCGCGTACGAACTGGAGGAGATCGTGCGCGAGTTGCTCGACCGGGACATCCGGTACGGGGCCGCGCGGGACGCCCTTCCGCAGCGGATCGCTCACGCGGTGCTGGTGCGGATGGAGCAGGCGGGCGAGGCGCCGGACGACCGGGTGCAGGACGCGGTGGCGCGCAACGCGGCGGTGAAGGCGGTCGTCAAGGCGGTGTGGCCCGCCGTCGACCCGGCGAAGCTGGTGCTGCGGCTGCTGTCCGACGCCGAGTTCCTCGCGGAGCACGCGGAGGGGCTGCTGTCCGCCGAGGAGCAGAAGGCCGTGCTGTGGACGAAGCCGCCGCGCTCGGTGAGGTCGGCGAAGTGGTCGGCGGCGGACGCGGTGCTGATCGACGAGGCGGCCGACCTGGTGGAGCGCACGCCGTCGCTGGGCCACGTGGTCCTGGACGAGGCGCAGGACCTGTCACCGATGCAGTACCGGGCGGTGGGGCGACGCTGCTCGACCGGTTCGGCGACCGTGCTGGGCGACCTCGCGCAGGGCACCACGCCGTGGGCGACGGCGAGCTGGGCGGACGCGCTGGCGCACCTGGGCAAGCCGGACGCGGTGGTGGAGGAGCTGACGGCCGGTTTCCGTGTGCCTCGCGAGGTGATCGCGTACGCGTCGCGGCTGCTGCCGCACATGTCGCCGGGGCTGGCGGAGGTGCGGTCGGTGCGTGAGTCGCCGGGCTCGCTGGAGGTACGGCACGTGGAGGACCTGAGCGCGTCGGTGGTGGCGGCGTGCCGCGACTCGCTCCGGCACGAGGGCTCGATCGGCCTGATCGCGGCGGACGCGCGGATTCCGGTGCTGGCGGAGGCGTTGCGGGAGGCCGGCCTGCCCTGGCTGGCCCCGGGCGAGGAGACGTCGGCCCGGTCGCGCCTGACGCTGGTCCCGGCGTCGCTGGCGAAGGGCCTGGAGTACGACTACGTCGTCCTCGACGAGCCGGCGGCGGTCGTCGACGGGGAACCCGACGAGCGCACCGGTCTGCGGCGCCTGTACGTGGCCCTGACGAGGGCGGTCTCGGGCCTGACGGTCCTGCACACGGCGCCGCTGCCGCCGCAGCTGGCCTGACGGGGCGAGGCCCCGTCCGGCCCCGGCACGGAACCGCCCCCGCTCGGGTGACCCCACCGGGTCCACGCGGGCGGCCGGCCCTTGTGGGCGGGGCCTTCAGCGGGCTGCCTCACACGGACGGGGCGTGGTGCCCGCCCCCTGCCGACGGGGACCGCCCGTCGGGTCGCGCCCACGGTGGGCCGCCCACGCCGGTGGGCCCGTCGGGGCTCCGGCCCCAGGGGCGGGGCACGGAGCCCCGGGCGGCTACGCCGCTGCCCTGAAGCCGCGCAGCCGGAGGCTGTTGCCGACCACGAAGACCGACGAGAACGCCATGGCCGCACCCGCGATCATGGGGTTGAGGAGCCCCGCGGCGGCGAGCGGCAGGGCGGCGACGTTGTAGGCGAAGGCCCAGAAGAGGTTGCCCTTGATGGTGGCCAGGGTGCGGCGCGAGAGGCGGATGGCGTCGGCGGCGGCGCGCAGGTCGCCGCGTACCAGCGTCAGGTCGCCCGCCTCGATGGCGGCGTCCGTGCCGGTGCCCATGGCCAGCCCGAGGTCGGCCTGCGCGAGGGCGGCCGCGTCGTTGACGCCGTCGCCGACCATGGCGACCGAGCGGCCCTCGGCCTGGAGGCGCTTGACCACGTCGACCTTGTCCTCCGGCATGACCTCGGCGTACACCTCGTCGATGCCGACCTCGGCGGCCACGGCCTCGGCGACCGCGCGGTTGTCGCCGGTGAGGAGGATGGGCGTGAGGCCCAGAGCGCGGAGGCGCTCGATCGCCTCGGCGCTGGTGTCCTTGACCGCGTCCGCGACCTCCAGGACCGCGCGGGCCTCGCCGTCCCAGGCGACGGCGATGGCGGTACGGCCGGCGGCCTCCGCCTCGTGCCTGGCGCGCTCCAGGGCGGCCGGCAGCCCGATGGACCAGTCGGCCAGCAGTCGCTCGCGGCCGACCAGCACCGCGTGGCCCTCGACGACGCCCTGGACGCCGAGGCCCGCGATGTTGGCGAAGTCCTCGGGGGTGGGGAGGGTGCCGACCTTCTCCGCCGCGCCCGTGGCCACCGCCTTGGCGATGGGGTGCTCGGAGGCGTGCTCCAGGGCGCCCGCGAGACGCAGGACCTCGGCCTCGTCCGTCGACTCGGCGGTGTGGACGGCGAGCAGGGTCATCTTGCCGGTGGTGACGGTGCCGGTCTTGTCGAGGACGATGGTGTCGACCTTGCGGGTGGTCTCCAGGACCTCGGGGCCCTTGATGAGGATGCCGAGCTGGGCCCCGCGCCCGGTGCCGACCATGAGGGCGGTGGGCGTCGCGAGGCCGAGGGCGCACGGGCAGGCGATGATCAGTACGGCGACGGCGGCCGTGAACGCGGCGGTGAGACCGGAGCCGTTGCCGAGCCAGAAGCCGAGCGTGGCGAGCGCCAGGCCGATGACGACGGGCACGAACACGGCGGAGATCCGGTCCGCGAGGCGCTGGGCCGCGGCCTTGCCGTTCTGCGCGTCCTCCACCAGCTTCGCCATGCGGGCCAGCTGGGTGTCGGCGCCGACCCGGGTGGCCTCGACGACCAGCCGGCCGCCGGCGTTGAGGGTGGCGCCCGTGACGGCGTCGCCGACGCCCACCTCGACCGGCACGGACTCGCCCGTGAGCATGGAGGCGTCCACGGCGGAGGTGCCCTCGGCGACCGTGCCGTCGGTGGCGATCTTCTCGCCGGGCCGGACCAGGAAACGGTCGCCGACCCGCAGGTCCCCCACCGGGATCAGGGTTTCCCGGTCGCCGCGCAGCACGGTGACGTCCTTGGCGCCCAGCTCCAGCAGGGCCCTCAGCGCCGCGCCCGCCTTGCGCTTGGAGCGGGCCTCGAAGTAGCGGCCGGCCAGGATGAACGCGGTGACACCGGCGGCGGCCTCCAGGTAGATGTTCCCGGCGCCGTCACTGCGGGCGATGGTCAGCTCGAAGGGGTGCGTCATGCCGGGCGTGCCGGCCGTGCCGAAGAACAGCGCCCACAGCGACCACAGGAACGCCGCCGACGTACCGACCGAGATGAGCGTGTCCATCGTCGCGGCGCCGTGCCGGGCGTTGGTGAAGGCGGCGCGGTGGAAGGGCCAGGCGGCGTAGGTGACGACCGGCGCGGCCAGGGTCAGGGAGAGCCACTGCCAGTACTCGATCTGGAGAGCCGGGACCATGGCCATGGCGATCACGGGTACGGAGAGGACGACGGCCGTGACGAGGCGCTGCCGCAGCGGACGCAGCTCGTCGGGCTGCCGCTCCTCGTGGACCTCGGGCGCCGGGGGCGCGGGCTCCTCGGCGGTGTAGCCGGTCGCCTCGACGGTGGCGATGAGGTCGGCCACCCGCACCCCGTCGGCGTACGTCACCTTCGCCTTCTCGGTGGCGTAGTTGACGGTCGCGGTGACGCCGTCCATGCGGTTGAGCTTCTTCTCGATACGGGCCGCGCACGAGGCGCAGGTCATGCCGCCGATGGCGAGCTCGACCTCGGCCGCGGGGCCGGGTGTCGTCGTCGTGGTGCTCATGGGTGCTGCTCCTCGCCGATTGATACCCCGACAGGGTATGTCGTCCTCGATGGGTCCATGTATACCCCCAGGGGGTATCAGGAGGCAAGCGATCGACTGACTTGACTTGATACCCCAGGGGGGTATGGTGGCGGGCATGGGAGAACGCACGTCCCAGCCCTATGACCACGGGAGTCGCCATGAACACCGGAGTGAAGATCACCGCTTTCGCCGCCGCGCTCGCCGCGACCTTCGGCACGGCGTACGGGGTGGGGAAAGGCGTCGGCCCGGTCGTCGCGGCGGAAGAGCGCCCGGCCGCGCGGCACGGAGGCCACGACACGCCACCGGCGGCGGCCTCCGTCACCCCCGGCGGGCTCCAGGTCTCGGAGGGCGGCCACACCCTCGCCCTGGAGCCGTCGGCCCTCACGGCCGGGAAGCGGGGTGAGCTGCGGTTCACCATCCGGGACGCGCACGGGCGCACCGTCACGGCCTACGAGCGTGAGCACGGCAAGGAACTGCACCTCATCCTCGCCTCGCGGGACCTGACCGTGTACCGGCACCTGCACCCCGTGCGGGGAGCCGACGGCACCTGGTCGACCCCGGTCGAGCTGCCCGAGGCCGGTGACTACCGGGCGTTCGCCGACTTCACGCCCGCGGGCGGCAAGGCGCTGACACTCGGGGCGGACCTCGCGGTGGCGGGGGCGTACCGCCCGGCGGCGCTGCCGGCGCCGAGTCGGGCGGCGGAGGTCGACGGCTACCGCGTCGAGCTCGCCGGTACACCCGCGCCGGGGCGGGCGAGCGAGCTGACGCTGAGAATCAGCCGGGGCGGCCGCCCGGTCACGGACCTCCAGCCGTACCTGGGCGCGTACGGCCACCTGGTCGCACTGCGCGCCGGCGACCTCGCCTACCTGCACGTCCACCCGCACGAGGGACCCGCCGGGCCGGAGGTGTCGTTCACGGCGACGGCTCCGAGCACGGGCGCGTACCGGCTCTTCCTGGACTTCAAGCACGACGGGAAGGTGCGTACGGCCGCCTTCACGGTGCACGCGCACTAGGCTGGCATTGGACTAGACCTGTAGCGAATGGAGTCGTCAGTGAGCAACCGTGCAGTCCTGGAGGTGATCGCCCTCGACGCGGAGGACGCGATCGCCGCACAGGCCGGAGGAGCGGACCGCCTCGAACTGGTCACCGACATCGCCGCGGACGGACTCACCCCGTCCCGCGAGACCTACGGCCGGATCCGCGCCGCCGTGGACATCCCGCTGCGCGTGATGCTGCGCCTGGCCGACGGGTTCGCCGCGGGCGACATCGACGCGCTGGTACGGGTGGCCCGGGAGCTGCGGGAGGAGGGTGCCGACGAGTTCGTCCTCGGCTTCCTCGACGCCGACGGCCATGTGGACCTGGTGGCCGTCGAGCGGCTGGTCGCCGAGCTGGAGGGCTGCCGCTGGACGTTCCACCGGGCCCTCGACCGGGCGGTCGACCGGGACGCGGCGCGCAAGCAGCTCGCGGACCTCCCGGGCCTGGACGCGTACCTCACGGCCGGTTCGGCGGCCGGTGTCGACGAGGGCCTGCCGACCCTGCTGGCCGAGGCCGCCGCGGCGCGGCGCGGCGAACCGGGCTACGAGCCGCAGCTCCTGGTGGGCGGCGGCCTCCGGCTGGACCACGTCCCGGAGCTCCTCGCCGGTGGCGCCACCGCCTTCCACATCGGCGGCGCCGCCCGCCCCTCCGGCTGGTCGGCCCCGGTCTCCCCCACCGCGGTCCGCACCTGGCGCACGGCGATCGACGCCGGAGCCTGACCCCCGGCCCCCGTCGCGGGCCGTCGTCCCGCAGGGCGGCCGCCCCCGCCCCTCCCGTGGCGGGCAGTCGTTCCGCAGGGCGGTCGCCCCGCCACCCCCGTTGTGGGCGGTCGCTCCGCGGGGGCTCCTCCCACCCCACCCCCCTCCCGTTGTGGGGAGTCGTTCCGCAGGGCGGCTCCCCACCTCCTCCCGTTGTGGGCAGTCGTTCCGCAGGGCGGTCGCCCCGCCACCCCCGTTGTGGGCAGTCGCTCCGCGGGGGCTCCTCCCACCCCACCCCCTCCCGTTGTGGGCAGTCGTTCCGCAGGGCGGAACGGGTGGGCACAACGGACCGGGGCGGTGCCTGTTCCCGGTTCGCCCCAGGGGCGGTGCGTTGTTCCGGTTCGCCCCGGGGGCGGTGCCTGTTCCCGGTTCGCCCCAGGGGCGGTGCCTGTTCCCGGTTCGCCCCAGGGGCGGTGCGTTGTTCCGGTTCGCCCCGGGGGCGGTGCGTTGTGCCGGTGCGGCCCCGGTGGGCTGCCGGTGGGGGTGGGGCGTGGCCCCTCCGGGCTCACCTCCTCGGGGCCGGCGGCCTCGGGTCACGCGTCAGGGAGCCCCGCCGAAGCCGCCGGCCCCTGCGGGGGCGACCCTGCACGGCCCCACCCCGGTGGTACGACGGCCGCGGGACGTGGGTGGGGGCGCGGGCCCACCCGGCACAATGGCCCCCATGGCGTCCCTTCCCGCTCACCCCGCCCACGATGACCTCCGCCGCCGCTGGGCGTCGGCCGTGCGTGACGCTCCCCATGCCGACCGGTACGCCGACGACCTCCTCGCCCGCTGGGCCGAGCCGCAGCGGCGGTACCACACCACCGATCACCTCCTCGCGGTCCTCGACCGCGTCGACGAGCTCGCGGACCACGCCGACGACCCCGACCTCGTACGCCTCGCCGCCTGGTTCCACGACGCGGTCTACCTCCCCGAGCGGTCCACCAACGAGGAGCGCAGCGCACGGCTCGCCGAGCGCGCCCTGCCCGAGCTGGGCATCGGGGAGGCGGACACGGCGGAGGTCGCCCGCCTGGTCCGGCTGACCGTCACCCATGACCCGGCGGACGGCGACCGCAACGGCGAGGTGCTGTGCGACGCGGACCTCGCGGTCCTGGCCGCCGCGCCCGACGCGTACGCCGCCTACGCCGCGGCCGTCCGGGAGGAGTACGGCTTCGTGCCGGACGACGCGTTCCGCGAAGGCCGCGCGGCGGTGCTGCGGCAGCTGCTGGGCCTGCCGTGCCTGTTCCGTACGCCGCACGGCGCCCGCGTGTGGGAGGAGAGGGCCCGGCAGAACCTGACCACGGAACTGAAGCTGCTGGAGACCGGCGCCCCGGGAATGTAAGGGATCACCGGCGCGTTGACCCCTGGCATGCCGTCATCCGCCGAACGCACCCGCATGCCCCTCGCCGTCTACATCCTCGGCCTGTCCGTCTTCGCGCTCGGCACGAGCGAATTCATGCTGTCCGGGCTGCTGCCGCCGATCGCCGACGACATGGGCGTGTCGATCCCGCGTGCGGGCCTGCTGATATCCGCGTTCGCGATCGGCATGGTGATCGGCGCGCCGCTCCTCGCGGTCGCCACGCTGCGGCTGCCGCGCAAGACCACCCTCATCGCGCTGATCAGCACGTTCGGCGTCGGGCAGCTCGTGGGGGCGCTCGCTCCGTCGTACGGGATCCTCTTCGCGTCCCGCGTGGTCAGCGCGCTCGCCTGCGCGGGGTTCTGGGCGGTGGGCGCGGCCGTGGCGATCGCGATGGTCCCGGTCGGGTCCCGCGCCCGCGCGATGGCGGTGATGATCGGCGGCCTGTCCATCGCGAACGTCCTCGGCGTCCCGGCCGGCGCGTTCCTCGGTGAGCACCTGGGCTGGCGCTCCGCGTTCTGGGCGGTCGGCGCCGCCTCGGCGATCGCCCTGGTGGGCGTGGTGACCCTGATCCCGCGCATCCCCCTGCCCGCCGAGAAGCCGCGGCTGAAGCGCGAGCTGACCATCTACCGCGACCGGCAGGTCTGGCTCGCGGTCGCGGTCACCGCGCTCGCCGCGGGCGGCGTGTTCTGCGCGTTCTCCTACCTGGCGCCGCTGCTCACCGATGTGGCGGGGCTCGACTCCGGCTGGGTGCCGACCGTGCTGGCCCTCTTCGGCATCGGCGCGCTGGTCGGCACGACGGTCGGCGGCCGGGTCGCGGACGCCCACCTGTTCGGGGTGATGCTGAGCGGCATCACGGCGTCGACGCTGTTCCTGGTGGCGCTCGCGGTGTTCGCGTCCAGCCCGGTCGCCACGACCGTTCTCGCCTTCCTGCTCGGTGTCTCGGCGTTCTTCACCGCCCCTGCGCTCAACGCCCGGATGTTCAACGTCGCCGGCGCGGCCCCCACCCTCGCGGGCGCCACCACGACGGCCGCGTTCAACCTCGGCAACACCGGCGGCCCGTGGCTGGGCGGGACGGTCATCGACGCGGGCCTCGGCTTCCCGTCGACGGCCTGGGCGGGCGCGGCCATGACGCTCCTGGGTCTCGCGGCGGCGGCCGTGGCCCTGCGCCTGCACACCTCGACGTCCCGGGTGGTGACCCGGTCGGACAACTCGCTCAGGGAGTCGCCCGCCGCTTCGGGCGCCGCAGGCCCGACTCCGTGAGCCGGCGTACGAGTTCCTTGGAGCCCACCTCGATCGCGCCCGCCGCCACCGCGTCCGCGTACCGCTCGGAGGGCACGTCGTAGTGGTCGCCGTCGAAGGCGCGGGGCGGGGCGCCGATCCGGGCGGCGAAGGCGTGGAGCTCGTCGTACGACACGTCGCTCACCATGTGGGACCACATGCGGCCGTGGCCCGGCCAGTTCGGCGGGTCGATGTAGACCGTCACGTAAGGCCGCCGACCCGCGCCACCACGACACCGGCCTTGCCGCACACCCAGTGCGGGTCGGGGCCCAGCTCCGGCTCCACGTCCAGCGCGTGCGGGTCGCCGGAGCTGCACACCGGGCACAGCGGCCAGCGGCCGTACCGCTCCAGCAGTGCGTCCTGGACGTCCTGCGCGACCAGCCCGGCGACGTACTCGATGCCTTCCGGCCACTGCTCGACCCACCAGCGGCGGTGCGTCACCGCGTTCTCCACGAGCGAGACGACCTCGGCCTCGGCGACCTTCCGCGCCATGAGGTCGGCGAGGACCAGCGCCCGCGCGGCGTGCAGGGCCTGCTCCAGGGGGTCTACGGCGTCCATGGAGCCATTGTCACCCCAGGTCCGGAGGGGTTGACGGCCCACCGGGCTGAAAATACCTTTCAGATGTGACGAAAATCGTGAAGGAAATTTTCAGCAACGGCAGACCCGGCGGGGAGGCCGCCCCCGCCCCCGCCCCGGCCCCGGCCGCCCTCGCCGCCAAGGTCCGCACCCTCGGACCGTCCATGACCCGCTCCATGCAGCGCGTCGCCGAAGCCGTCGCCGCCGACCCCGCCGGCTGCGCCGCCCTCACGGTCACCGGCCTCGCCGAGCTCACCGGCACCAGCGAGGCGACCGTCGTCCGCACCGCCCGCCTCCTCGGCTACCCCGGCTACCGCGACCTGCGCCTCGCCCTCGCCGGGCTCGCCGCCCAGCAGCAGTCCGGGCGGGCGCCCTCCGTCACCGCCGACATCGCCGTCGACGACCCGATAGCGGACGTGGTCGCCAAGCTCGCCCACGACGAGCAGCAGACCCTCGCCGACACCGCCGCCGGACTCGACACCATCCAGCTCGGCGCCGCCGTCACCGCGCTGGCCGCCGCCCGCCGGACCGACATCTACGGCGTCGGCGCCTCCGGCCTCGTCGCCCAGGACCTCGCCCAGAAGCTGCTGCGCATCGGGCTGGTCGCGCACGCCCACAGCGACCCGCACCTCGCCGTCACCAACGCCGTCCAGCTCCGCTCCGGCGACGTCGCCATCGCCATCACCCACTCGGGCTCCACCGGCGACGTCATAGAACCGCTCCGCGTCGCCTTCGACCACGGGGCGACGACCGTCGCGATCACCGGCCGCCCGGACGGCCCAGTCTCCCAGTACGCCGACCACATACTCACCACCTCCACGGCCCGCGAGAGCGAACTGCGCCCCGCCGCCATGTCCTCCCGCACCAGCCAGCTCCTCGTCATCGACTGCCTGTTCACCGGAGTCACGCAGCGTACGTACGACACGGCCGCCCCCGCGCTCTCCGCGTCGTACGAGGCCCTCGCGCACCGCCACTCACCCCGCACCCGCTGACCGGCCGAAAGAGCACGCCCGCATGAACCCCTCCGAACTGTCCGCCCTCACCACGGAAGCCTTCCGCCCCGAGCTCGCGGACATCGACCGCCTGCCCACCGCGGAGATCGCCCGCCTGATGAACGCCGAGGACCGGTCCGTCCCCGGCGCCGTCGCCGGCCAGCTGCCCCGTATCGCCGCCGCCATCGACGCCACCGCCGACCGTATGGCGCACGGCGGCCGTCTCGTCTACGCGGGCGCCGGCACGGCCGGGCGGCTCGGCGTCCTGGACGCCAGCGAATGCCCGCCCACCTTCAACACCGCCCCCACCCAGGTCGTCGGCCTGATCGCGGGTGGCCCGGCCGCCATGCTGGAGGCGGTCGAGGGCGCCGAGGACTCCAAGGACCTGGCAGCCGCCGACCTGGACGCCCTGTCCCTCACCCCCGACGACACGGTCGTCGGCATCTCCGCCTCCGGCCGCACCCCGTACGCCATCGGCGCGGTCGAACACGCCCGCCGCAAGGGCGCCCTGACGATCGGCCTGTCCTGCAACGCGGGCAGCGCCCTCGCGGCCGCAGCCGAGCACGGCATCGAGGTCGTCGTCGGCCCCGAACTCCTCACCGGCTCCACCCGTTTGAAGGCGGGCACCGCCCAGAAGCTGGTCCTCAACATGATCTCGACGATCACGATGATCCGGCTCGGCAAGACGTACGGGAACCTCATGGTCGACGTCCGCGCCTCCAACGAGAAGCTCCGCGCCCGCTCCCACCGGATCGTCGCCCTCGCCACCGGCGCGTCCGACGCCGAGATCGAAGCCGCCCTCACGGCAACGGACGGCGAGGTCAAGCCCGCGATCCTCACGCTCCTGGCGGGCGTCGACCCGGACACGGCCACCCAGCTCCTCACCAAGTCGGGCGGCCACCTGCGAGCGGCACTCGACCAATAGGCGGGGCCCGACCCACCCAGCGGCGCGCACCCGCCGCACACCGCCCGCCCCCTGGCACCATCCGCGCCATGACCGCACCCGCACACGACCCCCGCGCCACCGCCACCGCCCTCCTCCCCCTCGTCGGCGGCGCCGCGAACGTCACCTCCGTCGCCCACTGCATGACCCGCCTCCGCCTCGGCCTCCTCGACCGCACGCTCGTCCAGGACGAGGCGCTCAAGGCCCACCCCGCCGTCCTCGGCGTCGTCGAGGACGGTACGACCTACCAGATCGTCCTCGGCCCCGGCACCGTCGCCCGCGTCACCCCCGAGTTCGAGGCACTCCTCCTCCAGTCCCGGGGCGCCGCCATCAAGGCCGCCCAGAAGGAGCGGAACGCCACCCCCGCCAAGCTCCTCCTCCGTCGCGTCGCGAACATCTTCGTGCCGCTCATCCCCGCCCTCATCGGCTGCGGCATCATCGCCGGTTTCAACGGCCTGCTCCTCAACCTCCACTGGCTGCCCGCCCTCACCCCCGCCCTCGCCGCCATCGCCTCCGGCTTCATGGCGCTGATCGCCGTGTTCGTCGGCCTCAACACGGCGAAGGAGTTCGGCGGTACGCCGATCCTCGGCGGTGCCGTCGCCGCGATCATCGTGTACGCGGGCGTCGCCAGGGTCGAGGCCTTCGGCCAGCAGCTCTCCCCCGGCCAGGGCGGCGTCCTGGGCGCCCTGGCCGCCGCCCTGCTCGCCGTCCACGTGGAGAAGTGGTGCCGACGGCACGTCCCCGAGGCCCTCGACGTACTCGTCACGCCCACCCTCACCGTGCTGGTGTCCGGCCTGGTCACCGTCTACGGCCTGATGTTCGTCGCGGGTGGGGTGTCCACGGCCATCGGCACGGCCGCCGACTGGCTCCTCGCGCACGCCGGGGCGGTCGCCGGGTTCGTACTCGGCGGGCTGTTCCTGCCCCTCGTCATGCTGGGCCTGCACCAAGCCCTGATCCCGATCCACACCACCCTGATCGAGCAGCAGGGCCACACCGTCCTCCTGCCCATCCTCGCGATGGCCGGCGCGGGCCAGGTCGGCGCGGCAGCCGCCGTCTACGTACGCCTCCGCCACCGCACCGACCTCCGCCGCACCATCAAGTCCGCCCTCCCCGCGGGGCTCCTCGGAGTCGGCGAGCCGCTCATCTACGGCGTGTCGCTGCCGCTGGGCAGGCCGTTCATCACCGCGTGCGTGGGCGGGGCGTTCGGCGGCGGGTTCATCGGGCTGTTCAACATGCTCGGCGACAAGGTCGGCTCCACGGCGATCGGCCCGTCCGGCTGGGCGCTGTTCCCGCTGCTCGACGGCGACCGGGGCCTGGCCATGACCACCGTCGCCGTCTACGCGGGCGGGCTGCTCACCGGGTACGTGGCCGGGTTCGCCGCCACGTACCTCTTCGGCATCGGCAAACCGCTGCTCAGCGCACCACCTGCTCCCTGATCGTGACCCGCCCCTTGCGGATCACGGCGAGCCGGGGCGCGCGCCGGGCCAGGGCCGTGTCGTGGGTGACCATCACGAACGTCAGCCCGTTCTCCTCCCACAGCCCTTCCAGCAGGTCCATGATCTCGTCGCGCATCGACTCGTCGAGGTTCCCGGTCGGCTCGTCCGCCAGCAGCACCGCCGGCCGCTTCACCAGCGCCCGCGCTATCGCGACGCGCTGCTGCTGCCCGCCCGACAACTCGCCGGGCAGATGGCACCGCCGCTCCCCCAGCCCCACCGCGACCAGCGCCTCCGCCGCCCGCTCGCGCCGCTCGGCGGCCTTCAGCCCGAGCGGTACGAGGGCGGTCTCCACGTTCTCCAGGGCGGTGAGCGTCGGCACCAGGTTGAAGCCCTGGAACACGAAACCGATCTTCTCCGCCCGTAGGCGCGTCAGCCGCGCCTCGGGCAGCGTGGCCAGGTCGGTGCCGTCCAGGAGCACGCGCCCTTCCGTGGGCCGGTCCAGGCCGCCGAGCATCTGCAACAGCGTGGACTTGCCGCCGCCGGTCGGGCCCTGGATGACCAGCCGCCCGCCGTCCTCGATGATCAGGTCCACCCCGTCGAGGGCCTGGACGGTCTCCTTGCCGCGCCGGTAGCGCTTGGTGACGCCACTGAGCTGGTACATGTGCTGACAACTCCAGTCTTGGTGAGGGATCTATGCGATGCGGCGCAGCGCGTCCGCGGGCCGCAGCCGGGAGGCACGCCATCCGCCGAACCCGCCCGCGACAAGACCGCCCGCGACGGCGAGGGCCACGGCGAGCGCGATGGTGGTGAGGGAGACGGGCGCGGTGAGCGCGATGTCCAGGGCACGGGTCGCGGCGTCCCCCGCCGGCCCGCCACCGCCCGGCCCCCCGGCGAACCGCTGTCCGCCGCCACCGGCGTCCCCGCCCAGCTCGGCCGTCAGCGTCGGGCTGAACGCCGTGACGGCCCACGCCCCGGCCAGCCCGACGCCGATCCCGAGCGCTCCGCCGATCAGCCCGTGGACCAATGCCTCGCCGACCACCTGACGGGTGACGCGCCCGCTCCCCCACCCCAGCGCCTTGAGGGTGCCGAACTCCCGCACCCGCCTGCTGACCGCCGACGACGTCAGCAGCCCCGCCACGACGAACGCCGCGCCCAGCACGACGATCGACAGCCAGGTGCCCACTCCCGCCGCCAGGCCGGAGGCGGTCGACAGGGACCCGGAGACGGTGTCGGCGAGGTCGGCGGACGTGGTGACGGTGGTCCCCGGAACGTTCTTCTGTACAGCGGTCCTGACGTCCTCGATCCGCTGGGAGTCGGTCGCCCGGACGTACACCGTCGTCACCTTGCCCTTGGCGTCGGCGAGCGTCTGCGCCTCGGCGAGCGGCAGGTAGACGTCGGCGGCGGCGTCCCCGCTGTCGGCGGTCGCGACGCCGATGACGCGGTACGCGGTACCGGAGACGGTCAGCCTCTCCCCGACGGCCAGGCCCTGCTCCTTGGCGTACGCGCTGTCGACGACGGCCACCTTGGCGGACGTCTCGGCCGCCGTGAACGTACGCCCGGAGGTGATCTCCGACGACGTCAGCGGCCCGAGCCCCAGGTGGGCGACATCGGTCCCGTACACGGTGTACGAGTCGACCCCGAAGTCGGCCCCGCCCCCCTGTACCCGGCCACCGCCCTGACCAGGCTTCCCCGACTGCGCCTCGCCGCGCTTGAACTGCCCGTCGACCTTCAACACCCGTGCGTTCAGCCCACCGACGGCGTCCGCCACCCCGTCCTGTCCGGCGACCTTCACGACGGTCGAGGCGGCGAGCGTCTCGAACCCCTGCACCATGACGACGTCCTGGCTCTGTGCCCCGCCACCCTCCCCGCTCGCGTCGAACCGGAACCGGGGCCGCCGAACGGCATCGCCTTCCCCTGGCGGCAAGGCGGCCTTGGTGACCGTCATGTCGGTCCCCAGCCCGTACAGCGACTCCAACACCTTGCCCCGGGCCCGGTTCATCCCGGCCGTGACCGAGTCGACCACGATGACCAGCGCGATTCCGAGGGCGAGCCCCGAGGCGACGACCAGCGCCGCTTTGCGTCGACGGCGCAACTCGCGCCGGAGATAGGTGAAGAACATGCCGCGAAAGCTATGGACGCGGCGTGATGGGGGGTTAAGCCCCCGGTGAGAGTCGCATGAGAAGCGGCACGGACGTTACGCGCCGGCCCCCGCGCCGCCCGGGAACGCCGCCGTGTCCAGCGCGACCCCGAACGGCTCGGGCAGGGTGAGCACCTTCCCGAACGGCACCTGCTCGGACTGCTTGTACGTGCCGTCCTGCGGGTCCGCGAACAGGGTGACCATCGCGCCACGGGTGTCGTACCGGTCGATGAGCAGGTACATCGGGACCAGGGCGCGCGCGTAGGCGTGGTACTTCCTGGTCCGGTCGTCCGTGGCGTTGTTCTTGGAGGTGATCTCCACGATCAGCAGGGCCTCGGACGCGTCGACGGGGTCGTACGTGTCCGGGTCGGCGGCAGCGATCAAGTCGGTCGGCATCACGACCAGGTCGGGAACGTACAGTTTGTCGAGCGGCGCGATGTGCACTCCGAGGGTCTGGTAGATGCCCAGTTCGTCGGGCAGCCCCCTGTAGAGGCGGCGCTGCACGACCTCGGCGATGCCGTTGTGGTGCGCGTGTGGCGGCGGTACCAAGAAAATCTTCCCCTTGTCGATCTCGGCGCGCCAGCCCTCGGGCACGTCCAGCCCACGCCAGGCGTCCAGCATGAATTCCCACGTAGGGGGGGTCTCGGGGGCCGGGTCGTTCTCGACCGTCGCGGCTGTCATCGCGGGTCCCTTCTCCCGTGGCCTGAGGAAGGCGAATGTAGATCGACGGGGCGCCGGGGAAGCGCCCCTTTCCTCAGCGTCCCACGATCGTGTGAGCAGCGCACGGACCCGGCACCCTCACGGCAGGCGGGCCTGTCTGTTCAACTCCCGAACGCGCGCTCGCAGAACCTCGCCCGGCGGAGCCGGCGACAGGGCGTCCGGCGGACAGTCCCACTCCCGCCCGCCGCCCAGCGGACGCAGCTGCACATAGCCGCCGACGCGGCCCATGACCTCACCGATCCGCCCGTCCCGGCCGTCGATCATGTACTCGGGCGCGCTCATCGCCGCGCCTCGTGCAGGACGGCGACCAGGCGCATGGCGGTGTCCACGTTGCAGCGCCCCAGCTCCACGAGCGGGTACGGCACGTCACTCGCGGCCGACACCGGGTCGACCCGCAGGGACGGCAGGGTCACGCCCACCCTGCCGAGTTCGTCCCGCAGCTGGTCCACCACTTGCTCCACGGATCGCGTCCCCATGACCAGGCACCTCCACGCTGAGTGTTCGGGTTCTGTACACAGCGTGGTCGATTCGCGGCTAGTCTGAACACAAAGGCGGCCCAACAACCCCATCTGTGCTAACGGGAGTTGACACATGCCCGGTCCGAAGGATCTCGACCCGTCCTCCTCGCCCAGGGCACTGCTCGGCGCCGAACTGCGCCACGCCCGCGAAAAGGCCGAGTTCAGCCAGGAGAAGCTGGGCGAGAAGCTCTTCGTGAGCGGCTCGTTCATCGGCCAGCTGGAGGCCGGCACGCGGCGGATGCAACCGGAGTTCGCGGCACAGATCGATGACGTACTGGGCACGAACGGGTTCTTCCAGCGGAACTGCGAGGCCGCCAACAAGTCGCGATACCCCGATCACTTCGCGGAAGCGGCGGAGGCGGAAGCGGTCGCGACGTCGATCAAGGAGTACGCCCCGCTGCTGATCCCGGGCGTGCTCCAGACGGAGCGGTACGCGCGTGAGGTGTTCCGCGCGTACCAGCCCACCGCGACGGAAGACGCCATCGACGGCCTGGTCGAGGCGCGGCTCGCCCGCGCGCGGATCCTCGACGACCCAACGAAGCCGCTGTTCTGGGCGGTTCTGGACGAGGCGGTCCTGCGACGAGAGGTCGGCGGCCCGGCGGTGATGGCCGAGGCCCTCCAACACATTGCGGAGTTGGGCCGCGCCCACCGGGTGATCGTGCAGGTCCTGCCATTCGAGGCAGGCGCGCACATGGCGCTCGAAGGCGCCCTCAAATTGATGGCCTTCGACGACGCACCACCGCTCGCGTACCTGCAAGGGCTGGGCACGGGGCAGTTGCAGGACGACCCCGCCACCGTCAAACACTACGAACTGTCCTACGATCTCCTCGGGGCCAGCGCACTGTCACCCAGGGAATCCCTGGCCCTGATCACATCAGTGGCGGAGGATTACGCCCATGAAGATCGACATCCTTGAGTGGCGCAAGTCCACATACAGCGGCGGGGACGGCGGCAACTGCCTCGAAGTCGCCAGGTGGCGCAAGTCGACCCACAGCGGCGGCAGCGGCGGCGACTGCCTCGAAGTCGCCGATGGCCACCCCGACCTCGTCCCCGTCCGTGACTCCAAGAACCCCACCGGCCCGAAGCTCGTGTTCCGGGCCGCCGCATGGTCCGCGTTCGTGGCGGACCTCAAGCGATAAGAGCGACAAGAGCGACGCGCGGCCTCGGGGCTCAGGCGGCCCCGGGGCCGTAGCGCGTCTCCAGGAGGTGCCGCAGCATCGCGAGGTCCTTCCGGTTGGCGCGGCGCATGGCGGCGGCGAGGATCCGGCTGCCTCCTCCGCCCCGGTTCCGGAGGGTCATGCGGGTACGGTCGCCCTCGACGCCGTAGGGCTCCCAGGTGTAGGTGGTCTCCATGGGAAACGACCCCTGGTCGGCGCGCATGACCAGCCGCCGCCCGGGCTCGTACTCGACGATCTCGTAGGTGTAGACGAGCCGCCGCCCCAGGAAGCGGGCGACGAACGCGGCCCGTGCGCCGACCTCGACCTCCGAGGAGGTCTCCCACTCCACGGAGACGATGTTGACGTACCACTCGGGCGCGTTCGAGGGATCGGCGGCGTACGCGGCGACGGCGTCGCAGGGGGCGTCGATCACGGTCTCGGTCAGGACGTCGACGGCCATAACCCCAGCGTAGAACGCCCGAGGGCGGTACCCCCCTGGGAGTGGGGGTACCGCCCTCGTCAGCGTCAGGACTGCGTCCGATCCGGGAGGATCAGAAGTCCATGTCACCGCCCGGCATGCCGCCCGGAGCACCGGCCGCGGCCTTCTCCGGCTTGTCGGCGATGACGGCCTCGGTGGTGAGGAACAGCGCCGCGATGGAGGCCGCGTTCTGCAGAGCGGAACGGGTCACCTTGGCGGGGTCGATGATGCCCTCGGCGATCATGTCGACGTACTCACCGGTCGCGGCGTTCAGGCCGTGGCCGACGGGCAGGTTGCGCACCTTCTCGACGATGACGCCACCCTCGAGACCACCGTTGACGGCGATCTGCTTGAGCGGGGCCTCCAGCGCCAGGCGCACGATGTTGGCGCCGGTCGCCTCGTCGCCCTGGAGCTCCAGCTTCTCGAAGACGCTGGACGCCTGGAGCAGGGCCACGCCACCACCGGCGACGATGCCCTCCTCGACGGCGGCCTTGGCGTTGCGCACCGCGTCCTCGATGCGGTGCTTGCGCTCCTTGAGCTCGACCTCGGTGGCGGCACCGGCCTTGATGACGGCCACGCCGCCGGCCAGCTTCGCCAGGCGCTCCTGGAGCTTCTCGCGGTCGTAGTCCGAGTCGGAGTTCTCGATCTCGGCGCGGATCTGGTTGACGCGACCCGCGACCTGGTCGCTGTCACCGGCACCGTCGACGATGGTGGTCTCGTCCTTGGTGATGACGACCTTGCGGGCGCGGCCCAGCAGGTCCAGGCCGGCGTTCTCGAGCTTGAGGCCGACCTCCTCGGAGATGACCTGGCCACCGGTGAGGATGGCGATGTCGTTCAGCATGGCCTTGCGGCGGTCGCCGAAGCCCGGGGCCTTGACGGCGACGGACTTGAAGGTGCCGCGGATCTTGTTGACGACCAGGGTCGACAGGGCCTCGCCCTCGACGTCCTCGGCGATGATCAGCAGCGGCTTGCCGGACTGCATGACCTTCTCCAGCAGCGGGAGGAGGTCCTTCACCGAGGAGATCTTGGAGTTGACGATGAGGATGTACGGGTCGTCGAGCGACGCCTCCATACGCTCCATGTCGGTGGCGAAGTACGCCGAGATGTAGCCCTTGTCGAAGCGCATACCCTCGGTGAGCTCCAGCTCCAGACCGAAGGTCTGGGACTCCTCGACGGTGATGACGCCTTCCTTGCCGACCTTGTCCATGGCCTCGGCGATGAGCTCGCCGATCTGGGTGTCGGCGGCGGAGATGGAGGCCGTGGAAGCGATCTGCTCCTTGGTCTCGACATCCTTCGCCTGCTCCAGCAGCGCACCGGAGACGGCCTCGACGGCGGTCTCGATGCCGCGCTTGAGCGCCATCGGGTTGGCGCCGGCGGCGACGTTGCGCAGACCCTCGCGGACGAGCGCCTGGGCGAGGACGGTCGCGGTGGTCGTACCGTCACCGGCGACGTCGTCCGTCTTCTTGGCGACTTCCTTGACCAGCTCGGCGCCGATCTTCTCGTACGGGTCCTCGAGCTCGATCTCCTTGGCGATGGAAACACCATCGTTGGTGATCGTGGGGGCGCCCCACTTCTTCTCGAGGACGACGTTGCGACCCTTGGGGCCCAGGGTCACCTTGACGGCGTCGGCGAGCTGGTTCATGCCGCGCTCGAGGCCGCGCCGTGCCTCCTCGTCGAACGCGATGATCTTGGCCATGTGAAGTGGTCCTCCCGGACTGGGGTGGATGCTCCGGACCGCGCTGGCGCCCGCGACGGACGGCCTGCCTGCCTGAAGTGGTTCCTTGCCCCACCGGCCTGCGGACCTCACCGACTCGGTCCTTCGTTGTCACTCTCACCTTCAGAGTGCTAACGCCAATGATTAGCACTCGACCCATGCGAGTGCAAGCGCCTCCAGCAGATCCGGCCCTCCGCCGAGGCCGTGCCGACCCCTCGCCGCGGCCCGCCGGGACCCCACCCGGGCATCGTCCGGACATGCGCGAGGGGCCCGCGTCCCCTGGAACGCGAGCCCCTCGGCACTTGCGATGTCGACAGTCGATGGTCGGTCGATCGCGACGCGGCTCTCAGCCGGCGGCGAGCTTGACCATGTCCGCCTGCGGACCCTTCTGGCCCTGCGAGATCTCGAACTCGACTCGCTGACCTTCTTCAAGGGTGCGGTAGCCGTCCATCTGGATCGCGCTGTAGTGGACGAAAACATCCGCACCACCGTCGACCGCGATGAAGCCGTACCCCTTCTCCGCGTTGAACCACTTGACGGTGCCCTGAGCCATGCCTAACTCCCCTATTACTGGCCCTTGCACAGGACCGCACTTCGCGGACCCGGGTCAGACCTCACCCGCTGACAGCTCCCCGAGGCCCTGGGGGCCTGGGGATACCCCAGCGGGCGTGCGCCGGAACGCGTCGACCGCCGCTGAATGTATCTGCCCAACTGCCGTCTGCAACAGGTCAATCGGACGAGAAATCCGAGCACGGATGAACGGAAAATGCGGCCGAAGGGGCCAGAATCCTGGGCAAGTCGGGCCCGGCAAAGCACCCAAAATGGCACAATTCGCGGGGGTACATTGACTGCATCTTGTCGCGGCCGCGCAATCTCTCATATGCGTGCGGCACAGGCAGCGGCGGGGACTTCCCCAACTCTACCGCGCTCAACCATGCAGAATTGCCCCCTCCGCTTCTCTCACGGAGGGGGCAAAGTCCGTCACGCCGCCTGCGTCAGCAGCCGCCTGCGACGGCCGGAATGATCGACACACCCGCACCGTCGGGCGTGGCGGTCTGGAGACCCTGCTCGAAGCGCACGTCGTCGTCGTTGACGTACACGTTCACGAAGCGGCGGAGCTTGCCCTGGTCGTCCAGGACACGGGCGGCGATGCCCGGGTGGTTCTTCTCCAGCGACTCGATGACCTCGGACAGGGTCGCGCCCTCCGCCGTGACCTCGGCCTGGCCGCCGGTGTAGGTACGGAGGATGGTGGGGATGCGGACGTTGACGCTCATGTCGTGATGCTGCCTCTCAGTACAGGCTCAAGTCAGGGTCAGGCCAGGCCGGCGTCGCGGAACGCGTCCAGGCTCGGTCGGATCGTCGCGGTCGGGCCGGTGGTCGGAGCGACGGCGTCGAGGGTCTTCAGGCCGTCGCCCGTGTTGAGCACGACCGTGGTCAGGGACGGGTCCAGCACGCCCGCCTCGATCAACTTCTTCGTCACGCCCACGGTCACGCCACCCGCCGTCTCGGCGAAGATGCCCTCCGTACGCGCCAGCAGCTTGATCGCGTCGACGACCTGCTGGTCGTCGACGTCCTCCACCGCGCCACCGGTCCGGCGGGCGATGTCCAGGACGTAGGGGCCGTCGGCCGGGTTGCCGATGGCGAGCGACTTGGCGATGGTGTTCGGCTTCTGGGGCCGTACGACGTCGTGACCGGCCTTGAAGGCCGTCGACACCGGCGAGCAGCCCTCCGCCTGGGCACCGAAGATCTTGTACGGCTTGTCCTCGACCAGGCCCAGCTTGATGAGCTCCTGGAGCCCCTTGTCGATCTTCGTCAGCTGCGAGCCGGACGCGATCGGGACGACCAGCTGGTCGGGCAGCTTCCACCCCAGCTGCTCGCAGATCTCGTACGCGAGGGTCTTCGAACCCTCCGCGTAGTACGGCCGCAGGTTCACGTTCACGAAGCCCCAGCCCTCGCCCAGCGGGTCGCCGATGAGCTCGGAACAGAAGCGGTTGACGTCGTCGTAGTTGCCCTCGATGCCGACCAGGTCGCCGCCGTAGACGGCGGCCATGACGACCTTGCCCTGCTCCAGGTCGTGCGGGATGAACACGCAGGAACGGAAACCGGCGCGGGCGGCGGCGGCGCCGACGGCACCCGCCAGGTTCCCCGTCGACGAGCAGGACAGGGTGGTGAAGCCGAAGGCGCGCGCCGCCTCGAGCGCCTGCGCGACGACGCGGTCCTTGAAGGAGTGCGTCGGGTTGCCGGAGTCGTCCTTGACGAACAGCTTGCCCGGCTCGACACCCAGCTCGCGCGCCAGGTTGTCCGCCTGGACGAGCTTGGTCCAGCCGGGGTTCAGGTTCGGCTTGTCGGTCACGTCGGCCGGCACGGGCAGGAGAGGGGCGTACCGCCAGATGTTGGCGGGACCGGCCTCGATCTGCTTGCGCAGGGCTTCCGGGTCACCCACCGGCAGGTCGTAGGCGATCTCGAGCGGCCCGAAACACAGCTCACAGGCGAAAATGGGACCGAGCGCGAAGCGCTCGCCGCATTCGCGACAGGAGAGGGCGGAAGCAGGCCCGAGGTCGACGTTCTTGGCGGTGGCGACAGTCTGTACAGCCATGGAGGCGAGGCCCTTTCTCCTCATCTTCCTCATGGCGCACTTCGCCATGAGACGGATTTGGCACCTTCCCTAGCCGGGGCCTCGCGCAAGAGCTTGCGAGTGCCGACTGGAGGGTTGCCGGGGCTTCAACGGGCCGTGTCCCTCTGCCCCTCTGGATGAGCGGTATTCGATTGTTTCCGCGGGGACCCGACATGCGACGGCCATCCGCGTTGTTCAAGACTGTAACCGAACCCCCGGACGCTTGAGATGGTCGTCCGATACGCGAGATGGAGATCACGTGCTGGAAGAGGTGGAGCGCTGGCTGGAGCGGCGGTCCTGGTCCGTGGCCGACCGACCGCTCGACCGGCTGCTCGCGGCCAAGCACGGGACGACCGTCAGTGTCGTGCTGCCGGCACTGAACGAGGAGGCGACGGTCGGCGACATCGTCACCGTGATCCGCCGCGAGCTGATGTCCGCCTCCACCCCGCTCGTCGACGAACTCCTGGTGATCGACTCGGGCTCCACCGACCGGACCTCCGAGGTCGCCGCCGCGGCCGGGGCGCGCGTGGTGCACCGGGACGCGATACTCCCCCGCGTACCCGCCCTCCCCGGCAAGGGCGAGGTGCTGTGGCGCTCCCTCCTCGCCACCACCGGCGACATCGTCTGCTTCGTCGACGCCGACCTGCGTGACTTCTCGGCCGATTTCGTCACCGGGATCGTCGGCCCCCTCCTCACCGACCCGTCCGTCCACTTCGTCAAGGCCATGTACGACCGCCCCCTGGCCGGCTCCCCCGGGCAGGGCGGCCGGGTGACCGAGCTGGTGGCGCGGCCGCTGCTGAACCTGCACTGGCCGCAGCTCGCCGGGTTCGTCCAGCCGCTGGGCGGCGAGTACGCGGCCCGCCGCTCCCTTCTCGAACGTCTCCCCTTCCCCGTCGGCTACGGAGTGGAACTGGGCCTCCTCGTCGACGCCCTGCACACCGTGGGCCTCGACGCCCTCGCGCAGGTGGACGTGGGTGTGCGCAAGCACCGGCACCAGGACGAGCGGGCGCTGGGCCGGATGGCGGCGGCGATCTACCGGACGGCGCAGCTGCGGCTGTCGCGGGGGCACCTGGTGCGGCCGCGGCTGACGCAGTTCGACCGCGGGGACGACGGCTTCGTACCGCGTACGCACGACGTCGACACCGAGGAACGCCCGCCGATGACCGAGGTGGCCGAGTACGCACGGCGCCGCCGGGTGGCCTGAGGGCCGTACGTTTGAGCGTTTCCGCAACGGGCTAGGTTCGTCTCCATGGCAGCCCAGATTCTTGTCGCCTCGAACCGCGGTCCGGTCAGCTACGTACCACGTGAGGACGGGACGTTCGACGCCCGGCGCGGCGGGGGCGGACTGGTGTCGGGACTGTCCGCGATCGGGCCGGACGCGGGCGCGCTGTGGGTGTGCGCCGCGCTGAGCGACGGCGACCGGCAGGCGGTGCGGCAGGGCGTCGCGGCCGAGCCGGGCGTGAAGATGCTCGACATCGACGCGGCGGTGCACGCCGACGCGTACAACGGCATCGCGAACTCCGTGCTGTGGTTCGTGAACCACATGCTGTACCAGACGCCGCTGGAGCCCGTCTTCGACGCGGAATTCCGCCGCCAGTGGGGGTCCTACCGCCTCTACAACCGTGCCTTCGCCGAGGCCCTCGCGGTGGAGGCGGCGGACGGCGCGGTCGTGATCGTCCAGGACTACCACCTGGCCCTGGTCCCCGGAATGCTCCGCGAGCTCCGCCCCGACCTGCGCATCGGCCACTTCTCGCACACGCCGTGGGCGCCGCCGGAGTACTTCTCCATGCTCCCGGACGACATCGCCGAGGAGCTCCTCCTCGGCATGCTCGGCGCGGACCGGCTCGGCTTCCTGACCTGGCGCTGGCTGAAGGCCTTCCAGGACTGCTGCGCGAAGTCCCTGCGGGACATGGACGTGACGACGCACTGGCCCAAGGACCAGTCGCCGATCGTGCAGTACTGGGCGCACGGCAAGCCCCACCAGACCCACCTGGGCGTGCACGGCCTCGGCGCGGACGCCGAGTTCCTCCGCGACCGCTCACGCCGCCCGGACGTGGACGACCGCATGGCGCTGCTGCGCGACCAGATCGGCCCGGACCGCAGGACGGTCGTCCGCGTCGACCGCACGGAGCTGTCCAAGAACATCGTCCGCGGGCTGCTGGCCTTCCGGCACCTGCTGGCCGAGCGGCCCGAGTGGCGCGAGCGCGTCGTGCACCTCGCGTTCGCGTACCCCTCGCGCCAGGACCTGCCGGTCTACCGCGAGTACACCGCCCAGGTCTCCCGGCTCGCCGACGAGATCAACGCGGAGTACGGCCGCGACGGCTGGACGCCGGTGATCCTCCACGTCGAGGACGACTTCGCCCGCTCGCTCGCCGCGTACCGCCTGGCGGACGTGGCGCTGGTCAACCCCATCCGGGACGGCATGAACCTCGTCGCCAAGGAGGTCCCGGTCGTCTCGGACGCGGGCTGCGCGCTGGTGCTGTCCCGGGAAGCGGGCGCGTACGAGGAGCTGCGCGACGACGCGATCACGGTGAACCCTTACGACGTCGTCGGCACGGCGGACGCCCTCCACGAGGCCCTCTCCATGCCCCCCGCCGAGCGCGCGGACCGCACCAAGCGCCTCGCCGCGGCGGCCACCGCCCTGCCCCCGGCCCGCTGGTTCCTCGACCAGCTCAACGCGCTGCGGTCGGCCTGACCGGGGGCTCCGCCCCCATACGCGGCGCTGCAGAGACGGCCGCCCCGCACCACGCGCCGGGAAACGATTCCGACCGTCAGACGAACTACGACCGGGGTGGGGCCGTGCAGGGTCGCCCCCGCAGAGGTTGGCGGCAAAGGCCGGGCTCCCTCACCCGTAACCCAAGGCCGCCGGCCTCGAGGAGGTGAGCCCGGAGGGGCCGCACCCCACCACCCCCCGGCAGGCGACCGCCCCGCACTCCGGCTGCGGGACCGTTTCAGACGGCGGCGGCCAGCGCGGACAGCAGACCCACCACACCCCGGGGGCCCGGCACCAGGAGGTCGGCCCGTTGCGCGACCTCCGGGACCTCGCCGCTGCCGCTGCACACCAGCAGCCCCGGCACCCCGTCCGACCGCAGCTTCTCCACCGCGGCGAACGCCGGCAGGTCACCCAGGTCGTCGCCCGCGTACACCACCGCCTCCGCGCCGATCTCGCGTACGTACTCCGTCAGCGCCACGCCCTTGTCGACGCCCGGGGGGCGCAGTTCGAGGACCAGGCGGCCCGGTTCGAGAACCAGGCCGTGCAGGGTCGCGAGGTCCGCCAGCGGGACGCGCAGGGCGTCGAACGCGGCTTGCGGGTCGTCGGCGCGCCGGGTGTGGACGGCCACCGCGCGGCCCTTCTCCTCGATCCACGTGCCGCGCCACGCGCCCGCCCGGTCCAGGAACCCGGGCAGTTCGGCGCGGACGGCCGCCACGCCGGGGTGCTCGGGGGCGGCCTGGACGGTACCGGTGACGGCGTCCCACCGTTCGGCGCCGTAGTGGCCGAGGACGACCAGGCGCTCCAGGCCCGGCACCCCGGCGAAGCCGCCGTACCGCACGGCGACACCCGCCGGGCGGCCGGTGATGACCGCCACGGACGCGAGGCGCGGGGCGAGCGCGGCGATGGCGGGGACGGCGCCGGGGTGGGCGCGGGCCTGCTCGGGGTCGTCCACGATGTCGGCGAGGGTGCCGTCGAAGTCGAGCGCGACGACCGCCCGCCCGGGGCGGGCCAGGAACGCCGCGAGGCCCTCGCGGCCGGCGGGCGTGGCGGGACGCGGCAGGGACGGCGAGGAATCCGGTGGGGTGCCCATGCACCGAAACCTATCCACACCCCCCGCGCCCCACACCCCCGGCACCCCCGCGCCCCGCACCTCAGCGCCGGGCCTCCCGCGACGCGCGCAGCCGCCGCAGCCGGTTGACGGTGACGGGGTCGTGGGCGAGGGCCCTCGGGTCGTCGAGGAGGGCGTTGAGCAGCTGGTAGTAGCGGGTGGGCGACAGGCCCAGCTGCTCGCGTATCGCACGTTCCTTGGCGCCGGGGCCGGGCCAGGAGCGCCGCTCCATGGCGAGGACGGCACGGTCCCGTTCGGTGAGTGGCTCGGCGGTCATATGAGCAACATAGTTACTCGGCCGCCTCCGCGTCCCTGGCGTCCCGTGCGATGCCCGCCAGCACCGCGTCCGGGTCACCGCCGGGCGCGACGGCCTTGCCGATGTTCTTCTTGACGCTCTCGCTCACCTTCGCCCACGACGTGCGGCCCACCGGGTAGAGCTCGGACGTGGGCAGCTCGTCCAGGAACGGCCACAGGTCCTTGTGCTTGGGGTCCTCGCGCATGGCGGCGCTGGCGGTGCTGGTGACGGGGAGGATGTCGTACTGGTCGGAGAAGGCCAGCACGTTCTTGTCCTGGTACACGTACTCCAGGAACGCGCCGATCTCCTTGCGGTGGCCGTTCTGCTTGAAGGCCATCATCCAGTCGGCCACGCCCATCGCGGGCCGGGGCTCACCGTCGGGGGTGGGCATGGGCACCTTGCCGACCTCCACGCCGGCGTTCTCGGCGGCTTCCATCAGCGTGGGGTGGCCGTTGAGCATGCCGACGTCACCGCGTACGAAGGCGTCGAAGGCTTCCTGCCGGTCGAGGTCGCCGGGGGCGACGGGGCCGGTCAGTCCCTTCCCGACGAGGTTGTTCCTGAGCCAGGTGAAGGTGGCGACGTTCTCGTTGGAATCGATGTCGTAGGTGATGTTGCCGGTGTCGCGGTACCCGCCGCCGCCAGCCAGCATCCACATCATGGTCTCGGCCTGGGACTCCTCGGCGCCGAGCGGCAGCGCGAAGGGGTGGGTCACCCCCTCGCCCTTGAGCTTCTCGGCGGCGGCCCGGATGTCGTTCCAGGTCTTCGGCGGCTTGGCGCCGGCCTTGTCGAACAGGCCCTTGTTGTAGAAGAGGAGCCGGGTGCTGGCCGCGAACGGCATGCCGTACTGGTCCCGGTCGACCTCGCCCGCCCGGCTGAGCAGGGGCAGGAAGTTGGCCTGCGTCGGGATGGGGACGAGTTCCTCGACCTTGTAGAGCCGGCCCGCGGCGGCGTGGTCCGCGTACGCGCCTATCTGCGCCAGGTCGGGCGCCTTGCCGTTCTCGACCATCTCGGCGACCTCGCGGTCGACGTCCTTCCAGGACATGACGTCGACGTCGATCGTGATGCCGGGGTGCGTCTTCTCGAACGAGCGGGCGAGACCGTCCCAGTACTTCTGGGAGGTGTTGCCCGCGCCGCTGCCGTAGTCGGCGGCGACCAGCTTGAGGGTGACGTCCTCGTCACCGTCGCCGATCCCGCAGCCGGCCAGCGTCGCCGCCATGCTCAGTGCGGCCACCGCCGCGGTCAGTCCTGTGTAGCGGCGCTGCACAACTCTTCCCCACTTTTGTGTTCCTGCTGGACCGTTGATTTTCCCACAGCGCGGATGAGGTCTACACCACCTGGGTATCGCTTGGCCGAAGACTGGCCAGTTTCCTCCGCAGCTGTAGGAGCGTCCGCGCATGTCACGTACCGCAGCAGAGATCGCCACCCAGCCCGCCTGCTGGCGCCGCGCCGCCGAGGCGGCCGCGTCGTTCGGCGAGGGCCTGCCGCAGCCGGGCGAGCGGGTCGCCGTGACCGGCTGCGGGACGTCCTGGTTCATGGCCATCGCGTACGCGGCGCTGCGGGAGGCGGCGGGCCAGGGCGAGACGGACGCGTATGCCTCGTCGGAGTTCCCGTCCTCCCGCTCGTACGACCGGGTCGTGGCGATCACCCGGTCGGGTACGACGACGGAGGTGCTGGACCTGCTGGGGCGGGTCCGGGGCCGGGTGCCGACGCTGGCGCTGACGGCCGATCCGAAGACGCCGGTGATGGACACGGCGGACGCGGTCGCGGTGCTGGACTGGGCGGACGAGGAGTCGGTGGTCCAGACCCGGTTCGCGACGACGGCACTGGCGTTCCTGCGCGCGGCCCTGGGCGGGGTACCGGGGGTCAAGCCGGTCGCGGAGGCGGCGGAGGACGCGGAGGCGGCGGTCGCGGATCCGCTGCCGGAGGCGGTGGCCGGGGCGGAGCAGTGGACGTTCCTGGGCCGGGGGTGGACGTACGGCCTGGCGCTGGAGGCGGGGCTGAAGATGCGGGAGGCGGCGGGCGCGTGGACGGAGGCGTACCCCGCGATGGAGTACCGGCACGGCCCGATCGCGATCACCGGCCCGAATCGGGTGGCCTGGGTGTTCGGCGCGGTGCCGGAGGGGCTGGCGGACGAGGTGAAGCGGGTGGGCGGCACGCTCCACGCGCAGGAGAGCGCCGACCCGATGGCGGACCTGATCCGGGCGCAGCGGCTGGCGGTGGCGGTCGCGGAGGCGAAGGGGTACGACCCGGACCGGCCGCGCAACCTCACCCGGAGTGTGATCCTGACCCAGTAGCCCATTTGTATGCAGGGGCAACAATCCAGGGAAGTGGACTAGACCTTTCACGGGTTCACGAGCGACACTGTCTCCCGTGAGACACGTCATCGCCCTCGATGTGGGTGGCACCGGGATGAAGGCCGCCCTGGTCGGAGCCGACGGGGCCCTGCTGTACGAGGCGCGCCGGGCGACCGGCCGGGAGCGCGGCCCCGACGCGGTCGTGGAGACCATCCTCGGCTTCGCCGCCGAGCTCCACGCCCACGGCCGCGAGCGGTACGGCACGGACGCCGTCGCCGCCGGTGTCGCCGTACCCGGCATCGTCGACCCGGACCGGGGCCTCGCGGTGTACGCGGCCAATCTCGGCTGGCGCGACGTCCCGCTGCGCGCCCTGCTCGCCCAGCGGCTCGGCGGCCTGCCGGTCGCCCTCGGGCACGACGTCCGTACCGGCGGGCTGGCCGAGGGCCGCGTGGGCGCCGGCCGGGGCGCCGACCGGTTCCTGTTCGTACCGCTGGGCACCGGCATCGCGGGCGCCATCGGGATCGGCGGCGCCATCGAGGCGGGTGCGCACGGGTACGCGGGCGAGATCGGCCACATCGTGGTCCGCCCCGGCGGGCCCGCGTGCGGCTGCGGGCAGCGCGGCTGCCTGGAGACGCTGGCCTCGGCCTCGGCCGTGTCGCGGGCGTGGGCGGCGGCGAGCGGCGACCCCGAGGCGGACGCGGCGGACTGCGCCAAGGCCGTCGAATCGGGCGACGGGCGTGCCGTACGGGTGTGGCGGGACGCGGTCGCCGCGCTCGCCGACGGCCTGGTCACCGCGCTCACGCTGCTGGACCCCCGCACGCTCATCATCGGTGGCGGTCTCGCCGAGGCGGGGGAAACGTTGTTCACACCCCTTCGGGCGGCCGTCGAGGAACGCGTGACGTTCCAGAAGCTGCCCGCCATCGTGCCGGCGGCCCTCGGGGACACCGCCGGATGCCTGGGCGCGGGCCTGCTCGCCTGGGACCTACTCGCCAGTTCGGAGGTATCCGCCTGATGGCCGATCGCAAGGTTCTCGCCGGCGCCCGCGTGGTGCTGCCGACCGGGATCGTGGACAACGGGCGGGTGATCGTCGAGAACGGCCGTATCGCCGAGGTGACCCCGGCGGGGCCGCCCGGCAACCCCGAGCCGTCCGGACCCACCGGCGTCCGGTCCGGCGCCCCCGCGCGGGCCGCCGCGCAGGCCGGCACCGCGCAGGCCACCGGCGGCCACACCCCGGCGGACGCCCCGGGCGCGCCGGACGTCGACCTCACCGGGTACTGGGTGGTGCCCGGGTTCGTCGACATGCACAACCACGGCGGCGGTGGTGCGTCGTTCACCTCCGGGACCGTGGAGGAGGTCCTGAAGGGCGTCCACACGCACCGGCTGCACGGCACCACCACCGTCGTCGCCTCCACCGTCACCGGTGAGATGGACTTCCTCGCGCACCGCGCCGGGGAGCTGTCGGAGCTGGCCGAGCAGGGCGACATCGCGGGCATCCACTTCGAGGGGCCGTTCATCTCGCCGTGCCGCAAGGGCGCGCACAGCGAGGCCCTGCTGCGCGACCCGGACCCGGCCGAGGTGCGCAAGCTGGTCGACGCGGCGCGCGGCCACGCCAGGATGGTCACCCTCGCCACCGAACTGCCCGGCGGCATCGACTCCGTACGCCTGCTGGCCGAGCACGGTGTCATCGCCGCGATCGGGCACACGGACGCCACGTACGAGCAGACGGTCGAGGCCATCGACGCGGGCGCCACCGTCGCCACGCACCTCTACAACGCGATGCCCGCGCTCGGCCACCGCGCGCCGGGCCCGATCGCCGCACTGCTGGAGGACGAGCGGGTCACCGTCGAGCTGATCAACGACGGTACGCATCTGCACCCGGCCGCCCTGGAACTGGCGTTCCATCACGCCGGCCCGGACCGGGTCGCGTTCATCACCGACGCGATGGACGCGGCCGGCTTCGGCGACGGCGTCTACCACCTGGGCCCCCTGGAGGTGGAGGTCCGCGAGGGCGTCGCCCGGCTGGTGGAGGGCGGCTCGATCGCGGGCTCCACCCTGACGCTCGACACCGCGTTCAAGCGGGCGGCGACCATCGACGGGCTGCCCGTCGAGTCGATCGTGCGCGCGGTCTCCGCCAACCCGGCGAAGCTGCTCGGCGTGGAGGACAAGGTGGGCTCCCTGGAGCCCGGCAAGGACGCCGACCTGGTGGTCCTGGACCGTGCATTCACCCTGGTGGGTGTCATGCGTAAGGGCGAATGGGTGATTGAGCCCCAACTGGGCTGATTTTTGAATGAATTACTGCAAGGCGGTTGGGCCGGGGGACTGGGCCAACCGCCTTCGGTTTGGCATGATCAGGACCCGAAAGCTTCAAGCAAGAGGCGGAAGCAAGCGCGTACTCCCGGGGGTGTTACGGGTGATCCTGACGGTCACGCTCAACACCGCGCTCGACATCACCTACACGGTGGACGCGCTGGTTCCCCATTCCTCGCACCGCGTCACCGACGTCGCCGAACGCCCCGGCGGCAAGGGCGTCAACGTCGCCCGCGTCCTCGCCGCCCTGGGCCACGACACCGTGGTCACCGGCTTCGCGGGCGGCCCCACCGGCGACATCCTGCGCGGTCTGCTCGCGTCGCTGCCCGTGCGCGACGCGCTCGTCCCGGTGGCCGGGACCACGCGCCGCACCGTCGCCGTCGTGGACGCCTCGACCGGCGACACCACCCAGCTCAACGAGCCGGGCCCGACCCTGACGCCCGACGAATGGTCGGCCTTCCTCACCCGCTACGAGGAACTGGTGCGCGACGCCGACGCCGTCGCCCTGTGCGGCAGCCTGCCGCCCGGCATCCACGTCGGGGCGTACGCGGACCTGGTGCGCCGCGCCCGTGCCGCGTCCGTCCCCGTCCTGCTGGACACCAGCGGCGAACCGCTGCGCCGGGGCATCGCCGCCCGCCCCGACCTGATCAAACCCAACGCCGACGAGCTGGCCCGGCTCACCGGCTCCCGCGAACCGCTGCGCGCCACGCGTGACGCCCGCCGCCGGGGCGCCCACGCCGTGGTCGCCTCGCTCGGACCGGACGGGCTGCTGGCGGTCACCCCGGACGGCACCTGGCGGGCGGCCCCGCCGACGGCGGTGAAGGGCAACCCGACCGGCGCGGGCGACTCGGCGGTGGCGGGCCTGCTGGCCGGCCTGGTCGAGGGCGCGGCGTGGCCCGAGCGGCTGGCCCGGGCGACCGCCCTGTCGGCGGCGACGGTCCTGGCTCCGGCGGCGGGCGAGTTCGACATGACGACATACCGGGAACTGCTGTCCAGGATCACGGTGACGGAGCACGCCACGGCCGCTTGATGGAGGTACCGCACATGCCCCTCGTCCCCACCGGCGAACTGATCGCCCGGGCCAGGTCCGCGGACGGCGCCGTCGCCGCGTTCAACGTCATCACGTTGGAGCACGCGGAGGCGATCGCGGCGGGGGCCGAACGGGTGGGGCGGCCCGCGATCCTCCAGATCTCCGAGAACGCCGTGAAGTTCCACGGCGGTGACCTGTGCGCCGTCGCGGCCGCCTCGGCCGCCGTCGCCCGCGCGTCCACCGCACCGCTGGGCCTGCACCTGGACCACGTGGTCTCGCCGGAGCTGCTGCGCGGCGCCCACACCGAGGGCTTCAGCTCCGTGATGTTCGACGCGTCGAAACTGAGCTACGGCGACAACGTCAAGGCGACCGCCGACGCCGTGCGGTGGGGGCACGAACGGGGCATCTGGGTCGAGGCCGAACTGGGCGAGGTCGGCGGCAAGGACGGCGAGCCGCCGCTGGACGCCCACGCCCCGGGCGTCCGCACCGACCCGGCGGAGGCCGCCGCGTACATCGCGGACACCGGCGTCGACGCCCTGGCCGTCGCGGTCGGCTCCAGCCATGCGATGACCGAGCGCACGGCCGCCCTCGACCACGCCCTGATCACCGCCCTGCGCGACGCCGTCCCCGTCCCGCTGGTCCTGCACGGATCGTCGGGCGTCCCGGACGACGAACTCCGCGCGGCGATCGCGGCCGGCATGACGAAGATCAACGTCGGTACGGCCCTGAACACCGCCTTCACCGGCGCGGTACGCGCGTTCCTGGCCGACCACCCCGAGACGGTGGACCCCCGGAAATACCTCGCCCCCGCTCGCGAGGCGATGACGGGGACGGTGGCGCACTTCCTGACGGTGATCAGCCCATGACGGGGATCAGCCCACGACGGTGATCAGCCCTTGACGTGGCCCTGCTGAAGCCAGACCTGGTCGAGGTACGCCTCGCACTGGTTGCCCGGCTCGCACGACATCTTCATCGTGTTCGTGCCCTTCTTGAGCTCGGCGTAGGAGTAGGTGTACGTCCAGCCCTTCTCCCACTCGCCCTCCGCCGCGTGCGCGAAGTTCTTCATCCTGATCTCGCGCGGCGCCTCACCGTTGACGGACAGGGTCGCGTTGGCGTCCTTGCCCGGCACGCTGTAGCTCAGGAACAGCGTGTACGGGCCGTCCTCCGGAACGTCGACCGTCCAGCTCGCGGAGCCGCCGGCGCCGTTGAACATGACGTACGCGCCGTCCGCGCCCTTCGCGCCCTTGACCTCCGTGCCCAGCCGGGCCGGGCCGCCGAGCTGGAGCGTCGCCGCGTCCTGCTTCGGCAGTTCCACCGGCTCCTTGTCGTCGGCCTTGGAGGCGTCCGGGCTCGGGGACTGCTGGACCTGGGTCGCGGGCGCCGAGGGGGTGGCCTGGTTGTTCTTGTCGTCGTCCTTGGTGTTCGTCAGGACGGCGACCGTGATGCCGATCACCACGACCAGGACGACCGCGACCGCGCCGATCAGCAGCCCCCTGGTGTTGGGGCCGCCGCCCTGGCCGCCGCGCTGCGGGGGCTGTGCCTGGGGCACCGGGCGGGTCCGGTCCGCGCCCGGGTAGGTCTCCGGGGCCGCGTACTGGGGGCTCGGCTGGGCGTACTGCTGCTGGTACTGCTGCTGCGGCGGCACCTGGCCACCACCGCCGTACTGCCGCTCGCCGACCGCCCGAACCTGGTTGTACGACGTTCTGGGCACTCCCGGCTGAGCGGCCGGACCCGGGTAGCCGTAGCCGCCGCCCTGACGCGACGACTGCGCGCCCGCCGTCTGTCCGTCCGCGTAGAGGTAGCCGAACGGATCGTCGTCCTCGGGCGTGCTCGCGCCGTTGTTACCGGCAGCCATCCCTGGTCACTCCTCATCCCTGCTCGCCAGCGGTCACCGACCCGGGCGAGCCTACCTCGAACGGCCTACCCCGCTCGGCGGTGAACCTTCGAGCGGGAGCGCTTCTCGATGTACATCCGCTGGTCAGCGGAGTTCAGCACCTCTTCGACGGACATTCCGCACTCCGCCCAGCCGATCCCGAAACTGGCCCCTACGCGCACCGCGCGCCCGTCCACCCGGATCGGCGGGATGATCGCGTTGCGCAGGCGTACGGCCAGGTCGGCGGCGTCGGCGGCGCCCAGCCCGTCGGCGAGGACGACGAACTCGTCACCGCCGAGCCGGGCGACGGTGTCCCCGTCCCGGACCCCGGCGCTCAGGCGGCGGGCCACCTCGATGAGGACCGCGTCACCGGTGTGGTGCCCGAACCGGTCGTTGATCGACTTGAAGCCGTCCAGGTCGCAGAAGAGGACGGCGAGGCCCTTCGTACCGTCGTCCACCTCGGTGTCGGGGGCGACGGCGTGCACATGGTGGTCGTACGCGCCGGCCTCCGCGCGGGCGCCGAAGTCGAAGCCGTCGCCCCGGTAGGCGTGCTCGCCGTACTCGTAGTCCCCGCCGTCGTAGGCGTCGACCTCGTGCGTCCCGGCCGTCGCCCGCACCGCGTGCGGGCGGGAGCACAGCCGGGAGCTGAGGCGGGCCCGCAGCTCGGCGCTGTTGGGCAGGCCGGTCAGCGCGTCGTGGGAGGCACGGTGGGCGAGCTGGAGCTCGTGGCGCTTGCGCTCCTCGATGTCCTCGACGTGGGTGAGCAGGAAGCGCGGTCCGTCGGCGGTGTCGGCGACCACCGAGTTGCGCAGCGACACCCACACGTAGGTGCCGTCCCGGCGGGCCAGCCGCAGCTCGGCGCGGCCGCCCTCGGCGGAGGTGCGCAGCAGGGTGCCGATGTCCTCGGGGTGGACGAGGTCGGCGAAGGAATAGCGGCGCATCACGGAGGCGGGGCGGCCGAGCAGCCGGCACAGCGCGTCGTTGGCGCGCAGCAGCCGGCCGTGCTGGTCGCCGCCCATCTCGGCGATCGCCATGCCGGAGGGGGCGTACTCGAAGGCCTGGCGGAACGACTCCTCACTGGCGCGCAGCGCCTGCTGCTCGCGTTCCAGGCGGACCAGGGCGCGCTGCATGTTGGCGCGGAGGCGTGCGTTGCTGATCGCGATGGCGGCCTGGGAGGCGTACATCTGGAGCGCCTCCTGACCCCAGGGGCCGGGGCGGCGGCCGTTGCGCGGGCGGTCGACGGAGATGACGCCGAGGAGCTCGCGGCCGCTGCCGGAGGCATACATGGGGGCGTAGAGGCGGTCGCGGGGGTGCCACTCGTCCTCGAAGCGGGGCTCGGGACCATCGGTGTGCCACTGGGGTACGTCGTCCTCTATCAGGACCCAGCCCTCGGTGTGCGGGATGAAGCGGAGCTCGCCCCACGCCTCGCCCATGCTCAGCCGCCGCTCCCAGGAGGCCCGGGAGCCGACCCGGCCGGTGATCAGCGCCTCGGCGGCGGGGCTGCCGGCGAAGGCGGCGACGACGAGGTCACCGTCGGGGCGTACGAGGTTCACACAGGCCAGCTCGTAACCGAGACCGGCGGTGACGCCGTCGGCGACGGTCTGCAGCGTGTCGGCCAGACTGCGGGCCGTGTTGAGGTTGGCGACGACCTGATGCAGCTGCCGCAGGGTCGCAAGACGGACGTACGGCTCCGACTCGGTCTCCATTGCTCGCTCTCCCTGAGACCTCGACAGCAACTCCAGGGTTCTCATCGGCGCTCTTGTTGCACTGTCACCGCCACTGAATCACAGCGAGCTGTGCCCCAGGTACACAGGGTCAACAAAACCTGCGCTCTGTGACTCAAGTCACAAAGGATGATGTTGGTTACGGAGGATGGCCGAACTGCGGGTGACCGGCCACCGAACTCCTGGTGAACGCACAGTATGGGGCCGGGACCGCTTCTGGACCTAGGACCTGCGGCTGGTCCCCTGGCCCGATGCGGGCCGGGCGGGGGCGGGGTTAGCGTGCCCGGTGTGTTGCCGACGACCCAGACCCAGACCCAGACCCCGGCCGCTCCTGGCGTCCCTCATCCTGAGGGGGTGAGCAACGACGAGTTCCGGGCCGCGATGTCCCGCCTGGCCGCCGGTGTGGTGCTGGTCACGGCCCACGACCCGGACGAGGGCCCGCGCGGGGAGGACGTCGGCATGACGGCGACGGCCTTCCTGTCGGTGTCCCTGGACCCGCCGCTGGTCCTGGTGAGCCTCCGCAACGGCTCCCGCATGGACGACCTCCTGGCGGAGCAGCCGCTGTGGGGCGTCTCCGTCCTCGCGGAGGGCCAGCGGCAGATCGCGGGCCGGTTCGCCATGAAGGGCCGCGTCAGCGACCGGCTGCTGTTCGCCGACATCCCCACCACCCGAGGCGCGGCGAGCGGCGCGCTGCTCGTCGGCGGGGCGCTGGCGACGCTGGAGTGCCGCACGGAACAGCGCGTGGAGGCGGGCGACCATACGTTGGTCATCGCCCGCGTCCTCACGGTCGGCTTCCCCGGCGGGGACGGCGACCCCCTGACGTACTTCCGCGGCAACTACCGCCACCTGTCCTGACGGCCGGGGGCGGTAGTTGCCGCGGCCAGCGGCCCCCACCGGCGCCCCCCGTTGTGGGCAGTCGTTCCCGTTCGGGGCCCCCGTTGTGGGCAGTCGTCCCCACCGGCGCCCCCCGTTGTGGGCAGTCGTTCCGCAGGGCGGAACGGGTGGGCACAACGGGCGGGGCGGTGCTCGTTCCCGGTAACCGGCCGGGGCGGCGCCTGCGCCGGTGGGTGGGGCGTGGCCCCTCCGGGCTCACCTCCTCGAGGCCGGCGGCCCTGGGCCCCGGACACGGGAGCCGTGTCGGCGCCGCCGACCTCTGCGGGGGCGACCCTGCACGGCCCCGCCTGCGCCGGAGGGCGGGTGCGGGACGCGGGAAGGGGGCACGGCCCCGCCCGCGCCGGAGGGCGGGTGCGGGACGCGCGAAGGGGGCACGGCCCCGCCTGCGCCGGAGGGCGGGTGCGGGACGCGGGAGGAGGGCACGGCCCCGCCTGCGCCGGTGGGCGGGTGCGGGACGCGGGAGGAGGGCACGGCCACGCCCGCGCCGGTGGG